>USIB01000055.1 GCA_900554615.1 uncultured Mycoplasmatota bacterium
ATAAATCATTTAAATCACTAGTAGCAAATCTACCACCATCAAGTTGAATCATTGGTCTAAGTTCAGGAGGAATAACAGGAAGAGCCTCAATAATCATCCATTCAGGTTTATTACCAGATTGAACAAATGAATTAATAACATCAAGTCTCTTAACAAGTCTAGTTCTCTTCTGACCAGTAGCACCATCTAATTCTTTTTGAATTTCTTCTAATTCCTTATTTACATCAACTTCAGAAAGTAACTCTTTAATAGCTTCAGCACCCATACCAACTCTAAAAGTATTACCATATTTTTCATAATATGCTCTATACTCTTTATCAG
Source organism: uncultured Mycoplasmatota bacterium (assembly GCA_900554615.1). Classification (GTDB taxonomy): domain Bacteria; phylum Bacillota_I; class Bacilli_A; order RF39; family UBA660; genus CAG-302. The sequence continues at coordinate 322 of USIB01000055.1, forward strand.
ATAAAGTTTGCTTCTTAATTAAAGTAGTAGCTCCTGGATCAAGTACAACATAAGAAACGAAATATATAACTTCCTCTAAGTCTCTCGGAGACATATCAAGAGTAAGTCCAATGTATGAAGGAACACCCTTTACATACCAAATGTGACTTACTGGAGTAGCAAGTTCAATATGTCCCATTCTCTCTCTTCTAACAGAAGATTTAGTAACTTCTACTCCACATCTATCACAGACAATATTCTTATATCTAAGTCTTTTATACTTACCACAAGAACATTCATAATCTCTAGTAGGTCCAAATATCTTTTCACAGAATAATCCATCCCTTTCAGGCTTTAAAGTTCTGTAATTAATAGTCTCAGGTTTCAATACTTCACCATATGACCAAGACCTAATCTTCTCAGGTGAGGCAATTCCAATCTTAAGAGCCTTAAAATCATTAGCTTCTAACATTAGAAATCATCTCCTTCCTCAATTGAATCTTCAATATCACTATCTATATCATCAATATTTTCTTCATCAAAATCATCATCATCTATTTCATTATCATCATCAAGATCATCAAATGATCTTTCATTTTGAACTTCTTCTGCTATTGGATTATCTTCCAAATCAGCTTTTCTTTCAAGTTCACTAAATGATACTTCATCATCATTATTATTAATAACTGAAATATCAAGTCCTAATGCTTGGAATTCTTTAATAAGAACTCTAAATGCTTCAGGAATACCAGGCTTAGGAAGTGGTTGTCCTTTAACTAAAGCTTCATATACTTTAACTCTACCTACAACATCGTCAGATTTATAAGTAAGAATTTCTTGAAGTACATGAGAAGCACCATAAGCTTCAAGTGCCCAAACTTCCATTTCACCAAATCTCTGTCCACCAAGTTGTGCTTTACCACCAAGAGGTTGTTGTGTAACAAGTGAATATGGTCCAGTTGCTCTAGCATGTAACTTATCATCAACCATGTGATGTAATTTAATCATATACATAACACCAACAGATATTCTATGATCAAATGGCTCACCAGTTCTACCATCGTATAGAATAGTCTTACCATCTTCATCCATACCGGCTTCTTTCATAGCGGCAGCTATATCTTCTCTCTTAGCACCATCAAGTACTGGAGTAGCAAAATGAACACCAAGTTTCTTACCAGCCATACCTAAATGTAACTCAAGTATCTGACCAATGTTCATACGTGATGGAACACCTTGAGGATTAAGCATAATATCAACAGGAGTACCATCAGGTAAGAATGGCATATCCTCACTAGGAAGTATAAGTGAAATAACACCCTTATTTCCGTGACGACCACTCATTTTATCTCCAACTTGAATCTTTCTCTTTTGAATAATATATACCCTAACAACCATACTTACACCACTAGGTAAGTCTTCATTGTCTTCTTTAGTATAAACTTTAACATCGTGAACAACACCCTCTCCACCATGTGGAACAGTAAGTGATGAATTTCTAACTTCTCTAGTCTTCTCTCCAAAGATAGCATGAAGTAATTTCTCTTCACTAGTTAAATCAGCCATTCCTTTAGGAGTAACTTTACCAACTAGAATATCGCCTTCATGAACTTCTGTACCAATTTTAACAATACCATGTTCATCTAAGTTTCTTCTCGCTTCTTCTCCAATATTAGGAATATCTCTTGTAATTTCCTCAGGACCAAGTTTAGTATCTCTACATTGAACTTCATAATCTTCAATATGTAAAGAAGTATAAACATCATCCTTAACAAGTCTTTCATTCATAATAACAGCATCTTCGTAGTTATAACCATTAAATGTTGTAAAGGCAACAACTACATTCTTACCAAGAGCAAGTTCACCTTTATCAGTACTTGGGCCATCTGCTATTATTTGTCCTCTCTTAACTTTATCTCCTTCTCTAACTATTGGAACATGATTAAATGTTTCACCTTGGTTAGATCTTTCAAAAGTGGCTAAGTGATAAATATCTTCACCTTTAGCATTCTTAACAACAATCTTTTTAGCATCAGCATAACTAACAATACCATCAGCCTTAGCAACTACTACAGAACCACTATCTCTAGCAGCAATATATTCAGCACCAGTTCCAACAAAAGGAGCCTCCGTCTTAAGAAGTGGTAATGCCTGTCTTTGCATGTTTGCACCCATTAATGCACGAGTAGCATCGTCATGCTCAAGGAAAGGAATTAAACTAGTTGTAACAGAAACAACTTGTTGTGGAGAAACATCAATATAGTCAACTTTATCAGGACTAACAAGTACATTCTCTCCTCTATATCTACCTGCTACTATATTATCAGTAATCTTATTATCATCATCAACATTAACAGTAGCTTGAGAAATATAAAAATCTTCTTCTTCATCAGCAGTCAAATAAACAACTTCATCAGTAAGATGTCCATCTACTACTTTTCTATATGGAGTTTGAATAAATCCATACTCATTAATTTTAGCATAACTAGCAAGTGAAGTAATAAGTCCAATGTTTGCTCCTTCAGGAGACTCAATAGGACAAATTCTACCATAGTGAGAAGAGTTTACGTCTCTTACTTCAATACCTGCTCTATCTCTAGATAATCCACCAGGTCCTAATGCTGATAATCTTCTCTTATGAGTAAGTTCAGCAATTGGATTAGTTTGATCCATAAATTGTGATAGCTGACTACTACCAAAGAATTCTTTAATAACCGCAGTAACTGGTCTAATATTAATAAGTGTTTTAGGAGTAACCGTTTCAATATCTTGAGTAGTCATTCTCTCTCTAATAACTCTTTCCATTCTACTAAAACCAATCTTAAATTGATTTTGTAATAATTCACCTACTTGTTTAACTCTTCTATTACCTAAATGGTCAATTTCATCATCTTTACCAATACCTTCATTTAAGTTTAGATAATAACTAACAGAAGCATAAAAATCAGACATTGTAAGATTCATAATATTAGCAGATGGATCATTACCAATAACTTTAACAATTTTCTTATCATCTACATTAGAATATAAATGAATAACTTGAATCTTGTTATGTTCATCTATACTTGAATTAATAGTTAAATCCTCATTAACTTTTGCCTCAGTAACGCCATAACCATTATCTAAATATGTACATAATTCCTCATATACCTCTTTATTAATAAGAGTTCCTTTTTCAATCTTAACTTCACCATCGATAATAATATCTTCAGCAAGTCTATTACCAAGTAATCTATCTTTAACATTTAATTTTTTATTAAATTTATATCTACCTACTTTAGCTAAATCATAATGAAAATCATCAAAGAATCTAGTAATCAATTGGTTCTTTGAACTGTCTAAAGTAGTAGGCTCTCCTGGTCTTAACTTCTCATATATTTCAATAAGAGCCTCATCAGTATTATGAGTAGAATCTTTCTCTATGGTATTTTTTAAATATACATCATTATCAAATAAAGAAAGAATATCCTCATCACTAGATAAACCTACTGCTCTTAAAAGAGTAGTCATTGGTACTTTTCTATTTCTATCTATTCTAATATAGATAACATCTTTAGCATCAGTTTCATATTCAAGCCAAGTACCTCTAGATGGAATAACTTTAGATGCAAAAACAGGTTTACCATTTTTATCAATTTCCTTAGAATAATATACACTAGGAGATCTAACAAGTTGTGATACAACAACTCTTTCAGCACCATTTATGATAAATGTACCAGCATCAGTCATAAGTGGCATATCACCTAAGAATATCTCTTGCTCTTTAACTTCCCCAGTTTCATTATTGAATAGTCTAGTCTGTACCTTTAAAGGAGCAGCATAAGTAATTTGTCTATCCTTGCACTCTTTAATAGAGTATCTAGGAGTACCAAATTCATACTCACCAAATTCTAAAGATAAACTACCAGAAAAACTTTCAATTGGTGAAAATGTTTCAAAAACCTCTTTTATCCCTTCTGTTGCAAACCATTTATAACTTTCAGTTTGCACCTCTAATAAATCACTAATTGCTAGTGAATTTTTGATCATAGAAAAGTTTCTTCTTTTTCTATAATCACCGCTTTGTTTTAACTTATAAGCCATTAATTTTTCACCCCAATACCTAGAATTTTTTTAAATTTCAGTCACATTAAAAGATGTGTTACCAATTTATAAGTTTATCAGCATTTTACGAGTATGTCAATAACTTTGACATCACTTTTTCATTTTTTTCACTTTTTTTTAACAAAAATACAAAAAAGCATCATTATCGACACTTTTTTAACTCTACAACATAAAAACCTTTATCTTTATCAATAACATTAACCATATATTTATTTTCTAATTCTTTAATCATTGATTTAACACCATGATCTTTCCTCATAACAAAATATATTACTCCATCATCTTCTAAATAATCATATCCATCAAATAAAAATCTTCTTATAACATCCTTTCCCGCTCTAATAGGAGGATTAGTAATAATATAATTATACTTCTTATTAACATTATCATAAACATTACTAACAAATACATCAGCCTTAACATTATTAAGTATAAGATTATCTTTAGTAAGAGAAATAGCTCTCTCATTTACATCGATCATATCTATATTAATATTCCTATTAAAAGTACCAAGTATAATACCTACTACTCCATGTCCACATCCGAGATCAAGAACGTTGCCAGATAAACTATCTATATCAATACTACTAAGTAAAACTCTTGTCCCATAATCAAATCTATCTTTAGAAAACACTCCATTATCACTATATATAGAAAATTCTTTGTTATTAAAATTAAACTTAATTAATCTTTTCTCACTCTTAATATTTTTATCATTATCAAAATATTGACTCATATCAATCACCAACAATATTATAATAGAATTATATTAAAATTACAATATCTTTTTATTACCTTCCGAGCCTGTAGTCTCGTAAGGCGAGTCTGAGCCCAGGTCTCATCCTCGAAAAATTATACAAAAGAAAAAGGCTACTATTTAGTAACCTCAATCAAATACTTATTAATATTTCCATCTTGTACAAAATCAGCATAAGGAACAACTAATATATTCAAATTACCATTATCGTTTACAAAATACAAAACACTGCCATCATTTATAGAAGTTTCCAACATTTTATTAGCAATGTTATAGCAGTTCTTATCTTCCGCAAAACATGAAGTATTCAAGTCAAAATCAGTTCCCCATAACTCATTCATTTTATTTTTAAGTAATTCCTTTTCTTTATCCAATAAAGTATCATTATCATAACCAAGAGTCGATACCATATCAGAATATTTAATTTCCTTACCAGAAGTTAAGTCAATATTATAAATATTATAATCTAATACCCATTTAGAAGTAGCTTGAATTGAAGAAATAATAACGACAGACAAGATATTATTATATTTAAAAGTCTTATATGTAAGTATTTGTGAACAACTAACAGCCTTATCTTGATCAATTTCTGCACAAGCATCAAATCTTTTTGCATATTCTATATATATTTTTTTAATTTCTTCATTAGATGCCTTAGCATAATCAGAATTAATATTCAAATATGGAACCTTTAAATCTGATAAATATTGTTTACCAATTCTACCACTAACAGATAACCCATAACGATCTATATTAATAACTTTATCATTACCATCTTTTCTGACAAACTCAGTATACTTATTATCATAAGAATAATCAGCATCATATACATAATCTTTTTCAGTATTAATTCTAATATCTTTCACAACATTATTATCGATGTCATTATCCTTATTGATAACTTTATCACATATAATATAACCTCCAAGTCCTCCTACTAATAAGCATAGTATAACAACCAAAACAATCAAACCTGTATTTTTCTTTTCCATATCATATCATCCTACTTAAATAATAACACAAACCAAAAGTAAAAGCAATATTCTAATATATATATTTATTCTTTAACTAAATGTTTAACTTTCCAAGTATCAAATTCTTCTCTTTGCTCTTCAGTTTCAATTTCCATATGATAAAAATGTTTAGTAAACTCACCACAAGAACTACCAACTTCTCTACCAGGAGGACTATAAGTTTTAATTCTAATATTTGATACTCTATTAGAAATCTCTCTTACCCATAACTGCTCATTTTTACTTATCTCTAGTTCATTAATAGGATTAAATCTAATAAACTTTATTGTAATATTATATCTGTCAAGTAATTTACACATTCTATCAAGTTCTTTCATATCATCATTAACACCATTTATTAAAGTATAATGTATTTCTATAGGATCATTATTACTATGTAGCTTTACATACTTATTCATTAATACTTCATTCTTTTGTAATAAATTTCTATAACTAACTAAATATGCAAGAGCATCTTGAACAGAAACCTTAGTACTAGGAATTAATTCATATCTTTTTACATCAATAGGATTATGTAAAGAAAAATGTACTTTAAGGGGCATATCTAAACTATTAACCATTTCACCCAATTTAATAATATTATCATTAGGCATCATCGTAGCAAGAGCATATCCAATATTCTTATAACCAAGTTTCTCTCTAATTAAATCTTCTTTTCTATATACATCTTCAATTAACTTCAAATTAAGAAGAGGCTCACCTACTCCCATAAAAGAAATAAGTAAATTCTCCTTATCAGTTCTTCTTTTACCATTAATAGATAATGTATTAATTAAACAATAAATAAAGTCTTCCCCTTTAATCGGAGTCATTACTTTATTAAGACCTTTATTAGTTAAATGACACATCTTACAACCTAAATTACAAAAATGATGAGTAGGAACACAAACTACATCTTTATCCTTCTTATTAAATAATAAAGACATTTCTATAATCTTATTATCCCCAACATCAAAAACAGTTTTTAATGTACCATCATTATAATCCTTAAAAGTACCAATTTTATTAATCATAATTATTACCTCCAACTACACTTGTTTTCTATTATAACATACTTTTTAATAAAAGAAAAAAGAAATCTAATTAAATAGATTCCCTATCTAATAGAAAAACTATTATTTATAGTTAATATACTATACATAAAAAGAACATCTTGATCATTAAATTTTATGTAATTATTCAAAATTCTTGAAGAAACATATCTAATATCAACAACAGTAATTTTCTTATAACCTTCTATTAATAGAGGAACTAAACTACTGCCATAAGAATCACGAAAAACAATTAACTCTCTATTACTATTTGAAATAGGATTAACAATATCTATAATAGAAGATGCTCCTGATAAATATATATCATATTTATCTAATGATTTTATTTTATCATAATCATATATATTTGTATATTGTTTAGTTTCATAATTATATACACTACTATTATCAATAGATGGATTAGATATTGTTTTTATAGTATCAATATCTTTGGTTACTGATAATCTACCAGCATAACTCCCCTTAAAAGTAGTAACTGTATTTACAACATTATTATTAGTTATATCAAAATTCATTTGATTAGCAATAGTATTTGCAACATCAAATAAATCTTCTTGTTTCCAATGAGTATCGGTTTTATAATAATTATCAAGAGTTAATTTATCAAATATATTTATATAATTAATATTTGTTAAATTATTTTTCATCATATCTTGTAATTTATTATAATCAAGTTTTAAATTACCATTATTAACAAAATAATTTTTATCAGGTATAATAGTATAATAAATATTACTATTATCATTCAAATATGTATCTTTTATATAATTAATCTTATTAGTTAAATTATTAATAGAATTGCTATTTAAAGGAAATATTTCTTCAATAATATAATCATCATACAAATATAAATTATTATATTCACCTTTAGTAGATAATTCTATATCTATTTTAATTTTTCTAAAAGCATCTCTTTCTACAAATTGATCCGTAACATAAGAATCAAATTTCTTAAAATAAGTACCATCAAATAAACTTTTAGTAGTTAATTCTGGCATGGTAGCGAGTTTTCTTCTCTCTGCTATAGAAATATCAGTATCTTTTTTTATAACATTAATCA
>USIB01000056.1 GCA_900554615.1 uncultured Mycoplasmatota bacterium
GACATCAAATTATTAAACTAGATGAGGAGTAATAAATGAATAATGTTACTTTAGTTGGAAGACTAACAAAAGATCCAGAACTTAGAACTATAAGTACTGGTAATACTACTTGTTCTTTTACAGTAGCAGTTTCACGTCAATTTACTAACGCAAATGGCGAAAGAGAAACAGATTTTATTAATATAGTAGCTTTTCAAAAGCAAGCTGAAAATATTAAAAAATATGTAACAAAAGGTTCTTTAGTTGCTGTAGATGGTAGAATTCAAACTAGAAATTATGAAGATAAAGATGGTAAGAGAGTTTATGTTACTGAGATTCTTGCTAATAATATTAGTTTTTTAGATTCTAAAGGTACTAATACTAGTAGTAATGATTTTAATAGTTTACCTGAACCTCCTAGAGAAGATAGTGTAAGCTCTTCTTCTAATATGAATAATATGGAAACTGTATCTGTTGATAAAGATCCATTTGAAGCATTTGGAGATTCAATTGAAATTAGTGACAATGATTTACCATTCTAAAAAGGAGGATAAACATGGCTGAATTTCGTAAAAAAAGAAAAAAAATATGTCATATGTGTGCAGGAAAGTCTGTTAATTATAAAGATGTAGCAATTATATCTAAATATATTAATGATAATGGTAAGATTTTACCAAGAAGATTTACAGGTACTTGTGCTAAACATCAAAGACATGTTGCTCAAGAAGTTAAAAGAGCAAGATTCATGGGATTTGTTCCATTTTGTAAATAATAATATAGCTAGTAATTGGCTATATTTTTTTCTTTTTTAATGACATTGTTATAAAAATATTGTATAATAGATAGGAAGAGGTGGGATAATTATGAAGGTTATTTTTATTAAAGACTTAAAAAAGCAAGGTAAGAAGAATGAAATTAAAGAAGTTAGTGATGGTTATGCTACTAATTATTTAATTAAGAATGGTTATGCTGTTAAATATACTAAATCTAGTGGGGATAGATTAGATAGTGAATTATTGGATAATAAAAGGATGGAAGAGGCTAATATTAAAACTGCTAATGAGATTAAGAAGAGAATAGAAAAAGAAAACATCACTTTTGATGTTAAAGCAGGTAATGATGGAAAGGTATTTGGTTCTATTTCTACTAAACAAATATGTGAGAAGTTAAATGCTCTTGGCTATGATGTGAATAAAAAAATGATAATTAGTGAAGATAGTTTATCTTCTTTAGGAAGTTTTTATGTGGATGTTCAATTGTATAAAGGAGTTATTGCAAAGGTTAGAATTGAACTTATTAAGAAGTAGGTGAGTTTATGAATAAAGAATTACCTAAAAATATTGAAGCTGAGAAATGTTTATTAGGGTCAATGTTTTGGTCTAAGGATTCACTTCAAAAGGGATGTGAAGAGGGAGACAAGGCTATATTTTATTTAGATAGTCATGGTAAAATATTTGAGGCTATTAAATCTTTATATTTAAATGATACTCCTGTTGATATTACTTCAGTTACTGCATATCTTGTTAATAATCAGAAAATTAATGAGATTGGTGGTGTTGAGTATTTAAACGAAATTGTTAATTCAGTTGCTACGGGAGCAAATATTGATTATTATATTAATTTAGTTAGTGAAAAATATACTTTGAGAAAAATGATTGAGGTAGCTACTAATATTGTAACTAAGGCTACTGATGCTGGGGTTAATGCTGCTGATACTATTGATGAGGCGGAAAAGGATATTCTTAATATTTCTAAGTTTAGAAAAACTAGTGAATTTAGAAAAGTACAAGATGTTCTTAGTAAAGCACAAAGTGATTTGGAGTTCTTGTCTAAAAATGGTGGTAAAATTAATGGTTTAACTACGGGATTTGGAGAACTTGATTCTTTAACTGAAGGTTTGCATCCGACGCAACTTATTATTATAGCGGCAAGACCTGCTGTTGGTAAAACAGCATTTGCACTTAATCTTGCTTTGGCTGCTGCTAAAAGTACAAAGAAAAATATTGCTATTTTTTCACTTGAGATGCCTGCTGAACAACTTATTATGAGAATGATTAGTTCTCTTGGCCAAATTGATAATAAAAAATTGAGTACTGGTAAGTTAGAAAATGATGATTGGAAAAGATTTAATGAGGCTATTAGTATTCTTGCTGATACGAATGTTTTTTTTCATGATGCTGGTGGTGTTACTCCATCTGAAATTAAAGCAAAGTGTAGAAGACTTGCTACTCAAGGGGAGGGCTTAGGTCTTGTTATTATCGACTATTTGCAGCTTATTGATTCTTCTGCAAGATATTCTGGCTCAAGACAACAAGAAGTTTCTGAAATATCTAGAGCACTTAAAACTATGGCTTTAGAGCTTGAAGTTCCTGTTATTGCTCTGTCTCAGTTATCTAGAAGTGTTGAAAAAAGGGAAGACAAAAAACCTGTTCTTAGTGATTTAAGAGAATCTGGATCTATTGAACAGGATGCTGATATTGTAGCGGCTCTTCATGCTCCTGATGTAGAAGTTCCTGTAGGAGATGAGGTTCCGAATCCTATTCAACTTATTATTCTTAAGCATAGAAATGGTCCTACTAAAACTATTGATTTATTGTTTAAAAAAAGAACTTCAACATTTTTATCTATAAAAAGGGATGGTGATTCTGGTGGTAAATAGTAAGTGGAGTTTTGGTGTGATTATTTCTATAATTATTGTTTCAATTAGTGTACTTTTTCTAGTATTTAGTAATAATAGTTCTGATGAGCCCAATGTTATATATACTGTTTATTTGGATGGTAAAAGTATTGGTAATATTTCTTCTAAAGATAGTTTTGAAGATTTCATTAATGTAAAAGAAGAGGAACTTAAAAAGAAATATAATACTTCTACTGTATATACTCCTAAAGGAGTTGAGATTAAAAAGAATTTTACTTATAATACTTCTATTAATAGTAATGAACAAATATATAATGAAATTATTACTATGAAGAAGTTTACTGTTCATGGTTATGAAATTAAAATTAATGATAAAGAGAATAAAGATGATGTTAAGACTATATATGTTTTAGAAAAAAAAATATTTGATGATGCTATTGATGATACTATTAGAGCATTTGTTGATAATGAACAATATGAAAAGTTTTTGACTGGTACACAGGAAGAAGTAAAAGATTATGGTAGTATGATTGAAAATATTGATATTGATGAAGATATTACTTATAAGGAAACTCTTATTCCTACTGATGAAAAAATCTTTACTGATAGTGATGAACTTAGTAAATATTTACTTTATGGTACTTTGGATAAGCAAGAGACTTATATTGTAAAAGCGGATGATAGTATTGAGTCTATTGCTAATAGTCATAAACTTAATGTTCAAGAATTTTTGATTGCTAATCCTAGTTTTACTAGTGCTAATAATTTGTTATATGAGAAGCAAGAAGTTAATGTTGGACTTATTAATCCTCTTATATCTGTTGTTGTTGATATGCATAGTGTTGGTGATGAAGAGAGAAGTTTTGATACTGAATTTCAATATGATTCTTCACAGTATATTGGTTATCAAGAGGTTGTTAAAGAGGGAGAAAATGGGTTATATAAGGTTACTAGAAAGAGTCAGTATATTAATGGTCAGTTGTCTTCTGGTACTATAACTAATTCTACAGAAATCAAACCTGCTATTAACAGGGTTATTGTAAAAGGTCAAAAGTATGCCCCACATATTGCTGATTTATCTTATTGGGCTTGGCCTACTGACAGACCTTATACTATTACTACTTATTTTGAATATCGTTGGGGATCTTTTCATGATGCTTTAGATATATATGTTGGTTATGGGTCTTCAATATATGCTGCTAATAATGGTGTGGTTGTTAATGCTGTTGGTGGATGTTCGCCAGGTTACACTAGTTGTAATGGTGGAAGAGGTAATTATATTATAGTTAATCATAATGCAGGCGGTTATTATACTATTTATATGCATTTAAGAGATTTTAATGTTAGTGTTGGGCAAACAGTTGCTAGAGGTCAGAAAATAGCGACAATGGGTAATACAGGTTATGTTGTTCCTGTTCCAAGTTCTTATAATCCTTATGGTGGTACGCATTTGCATTTTGGTGTTATGGTTGGTGGTCCCAATGGAACTCCTGTTAATCCTCTAAATCTATACTGATGAAAGTTTGTGTTTTGTCTTCTGGTAGTAAAGGTAATACTACTTATATTGAATCTGATAATGCAAAAATACTTATTGATGTTGGGAATAGTGCTAAATATGTAAAGGAGAAATTAGAGGATATAGGTGCTAATCCTAGTGATATCAATGCTATATTAATTACACATACGCATGTTGATCATATTAAGGGATTAAGGGTTTTTGCTAAAAAATATAATATTCCTGTTTATATTACTGATATTATGTTTAAAAGTTTAGATTTTCTTGATAATTATGTTATTTTAAGTGATGAATTTGATATCAATGATATACATATTACTGCTATTAAAACTTCTCATGATGCACCTGATTCTAGAGGATATATTGTTACTAGTGATGAAAAATCGATTGTTTATATAACTGATACTGGTTATATTAATAGGAAATATTTTGATGTTTTAAAAAATAGAAATATATATATTATGGAATCTAATCATGATATTGAGATGTTAAACAATGGTAGTTATCCTTTCAATCTTAGACAGAGAATTCTTTCTGATAAGGGACACTTATCTAATTATGATTCTGCTAAATATTTGTCTTCTTTTATAGGAGACAATACTAAATGTATTATGTTGGCACATTTATCTGAAGATAATAATACTGAAGAACTTGCATACGAGACACTTGATAATAGATTAAAAAAAGAAAATATTCATGTTGATAAAATTATTATTGCTAAACAGAATAAAGAGACGGAGTTTATTAGTATATGATAAAGATTATATGTGTTGGTAAAATTAAGGAAAGTTATTTAAGAGATGCAATATCTGATTATCAAAAGAGGATAAATAAATATCATAAATTTGAAATTATTGAAGTTAATGATTCTAATATGAAAGATGAGGCTATTAAGATACTCCATTATGTTAAAGATAATGATTATGTTGTTACTCTTGAAATTGATGGTGATATGTTATCTTCAACAGAGTTTGCTAATAAAATTGATAAATTGTTTATTACTAATTCTAATATTACTTTTATTATTGGTGGTTCTGATGGCCTTGATGATGAAGTTAAAAATAGAAGTAATTATAGATTATCTTTTTCAAGTTTTACTTTTCCTCATCAACTTTTTAGAGTTATTCTGTTAGAACAAATATATAGATGTTTTAAAATATTAAATAATGAAACTTATCATAAATAGAATCATTGTTATTGATTCTATTTTTGTTATGTGATAAAATTAGAGAGTAGGAGGAATTTTTATGTATTGTTCTAATTGTGGAAATAAAGTTGATGATAATGCCTATGTTTGTGTTAATTGTGGTGTTATTTTGAAAAAAAGAACTAATAATATTAGGAATATTAAAGTAAAAAATAATAATGTTATTGGTGTGTTTAGTTTGATTTTTGGTATAATATCGGTTATTTCTTCTTTTTCACTTTTCTTTTATGATATTAGTGAGGTTGGTATGTATACTAAAGCACTAGAGAGAATTATGTATGGTCTTGGTTTTGCTAGTATCTCTATTCTCTTTACAATTATTTCTCTTGTTTTTGCTCTAATTAAAAAGGATAATAAAGTAGGAGTTATACTTACAATTATTTCGGCATTTCTTATTTTGTCTGAGATTTTTGTTATTGTTGTTTATTAATATATGTTAGAATTTGATTATAAAAAAAGTTTAGGGCAAAACTTTTTAATTGATGAAAATATTGTAGATGGTATTGCTAATTCTATTGATTTAAAAGAGAATAATATGGTTATTGAGATAGGACCAGGGAGTGGCAATCTTACTAAGAAATTACTTGTTAAAGCAGATTTTGTATTACTTTATGAGGTTGATACTAGATTGAAAGGAATATTGAAAAAGGAACTTTTTGGTTATAGTAATTATGATATTATATGGGATGATTTTTTATCTCGTGATGTTGCTAATGATATTGATAGTTATGATTATAAAAATGTTTATGTTATTGCTAATTTACCTTATTATATTACTACACCAATTATTAGTAAATTCATTTTGGAAATGATTTCTGTTAAGGAGATTGTTATTATGGTTCAAAAGGAAGTTGCTGATAGACTTTGTGCTTCTGTTGGAACTAGAGATTATGGACAAATGACAGTATTTCTTAATTACTATTTTGATACATCTAAAATTATTGATGTTGGAAGAAAGTGTTTTTATCCTACTCCTAATGTTGATTCTGCTGTTATTAAGATGAAAAGAAAGGATATACTTGAAGAGGTTACGTCTTTTAGACATTTTGAAAAACTTGTTAAAGATGCTTTTCAATTTAAAAGAAAAACTATTAAAAATAATTTGATTAAGAAATATGATATTGATGTTATATCTAAAGTACTTGAAAAAAATGGGTTTGATCTTAGTACACGAAGTGAGAATATACCTTATTATGTATTTGCTCAGATGTCTAATGAGTTATTAAAGTAACTCTTTTTTTGTTATATTTTTTATTTTTTTTCATATTATTTTATGGGTGAATGATATGTTTCAAATAGGTGATTTAGTTACTAGAAAGTCTTATGATAATGATATTATTTTTAAAGTTATTAAAATAGAAAATGGTAATTATTTTTTGAAAGGAGTTGTTGTTAGGTTATTTGCAGATAGTCCTTCTGAAGATTTAAAGATTTATACTTCTAATTCTATTGATGATTTTACTCCTGAAATTGATGGTTATAGGTCTTTGGAGAGAGATGAGTATTTTTATTTACCTGGAAGGATTTTGCATGTTGATGGGGATAAGGATTATTTAGATAAATGCATGGATTTTTATAAGAAAAATAAACTAAAGGCTTATGGAGTTTATACTACAGATGAAAACCTTACTACAGATGTCATTAATAATTTAAAGAAGTATAATCCTGATATTTTAGTTGTTACAGGTCATGATGCTTATTATCGTAAAAAAAGAGCAGATGGTGATTATAAAAATACTGGTAAGTTTGCTTTAGCAGTTAAAGAAGCAAGAAAATATGAAAGTTCACAAGAAAAACTTTTTATTGTCGCAGGTGCTTGTCAATCTAACTATGAGGAACTTATAAAAGCAGGTGCTAATTTTGCTTCTAGTCCTAAGAGAATTAATATTCATGCTTTAGATCCTGCTATAGTGGCAGCGTGTCTTGCTTTTTCTGATAAGAATAATAATATTGACTTAATGAAGATACTTAATAAGACTAAATATGGTTCGGATGGAATAGGGGGGATTATTACAAAGGGTACTATGTATATTGGGTATCCTAGATAATTATGACTATTGAAAAAATTAAAAATAATATTGATAGTAAACTTGGTGATAATGTAAAAGTTGTTTATAATGGTAGTAGGAATAAAAAAGAGGAGTATTCTGGAGTTATATCTGAAACTTATAATTATATTTTTATTATTAAAACTAGTGGTTCGGAAGTGAAAAGTTTTAGTTATAGAGATGTTTTAACTAATACTATTGAATTATTTTTTGATAATTTGTAATTTTTTGCTAAAAATATCTTGCTTTTCTTGAATAAATAATATACAATGTAATTAGAAAGTATTTTCTAGAAGGAGTTGATAGACATGAAGATTACTTCAGTAACTGTTCGTAAAATTGAAAAGGAAAATTCAAGAATGAAAGGAATTGCATCAGTACTTATTGATGATTGCTTTGCTGTACATGATATAAGAATAATTGATGGTGATAATGGATTATTTATTGCTATGCCAAGTAAGCCTACTGCTACTGGTGGTCACAGAGATACAGCACATCCTATTGATAAAGAAACAAGAAAGATGTTTGAAGATGCTATCTTTGAAGAATATAATAAGACTGAATAAAAACTATTAGGAAAAACTAATAGTTTTTTCATATCTATTTGTTTTTTTACATATAATCTTTTAGGAGGATATATTATGGATAAAACAAGTAATATTGATAGTGGTTATAATCATAGTCTTTCTATTGCGGAAAGAAAAAGTATAGTTTTAACTGGGGTTAAGAAAATAGAAAGTTTTGATAGTGAAGAATTTTTGATGGAA
>USIB01000057.1 GCA_900554615.1 uncultured Mycoplasmatota bacterium
TAGTGAGAA
Organism: uncultured Mycoplasmatota bacterium; assembly: GCA_900554615.1. Classification (GTDB taxonomy): domain Bacteria; phylum Bacillota_I; class Bacilli_A; order RF39; family UBA660; genus CAG-302. The sequence continues at coordinate 10 of USIB01000057.1, forward strand.
TGGTGTAGTAGAAGCCAACACCAACGGAAGTGGTATGTTTGCATACTTAGATAATGTAGATACATTAAACTTAAGTGGATTAGATACTAGTAATATGACTAGTATGAGTAGAATGTTTTATAATAGTACTAGTTTAAAGAACATAGATTTAACTGGATTTGATACAAGCAAAGTAACTACTATGTATGGAATGTTTTGGGAATGCAATAATTTAGAAAAAATAAACTTGTCTAATTTTGATACTAGTAATGTTACTAATTTAAATCAAATGTTTCAAAATTGCACATCGATTACTAGTTTAGATTTATCTAGTTTTTATACCCCAAAACTAAAGCATGCAAATAATTTGTTTAACAATTGCTCTTCTTTGAATGAATTAAAGTTAGATAATTTTGATACATCAAATGTAGCTGACATGTCACAAATGTTTTATAAATGTTCAAATTTAACTAAGTTAGATTTAAGTAATCTTAATACCGAGCAGGTAACTAAAATGCGTCAAATGTTTTTTGACTGCACATCACTAATAGAGTTAGACATAAGTAGTTTTAATACGAGTAATGTTACTGATTTCGGAAATATGTTTTATAATTGTAAGTCACTAATTAGTTTAGATTTAAGTAGTTTTGTTATGAATAGTGTTACTGATTCAGGAGGCATGTTTATGTTTTGCTATGATTTAAGAACTATATATGTATCAGATTTATGGGATATATCTAATGTTACTAGTTCAAGTCTAATGTTTCAAGGATGTAACTCCTTAGTAGGAGCAGTTCCATTTGATAGTACCAAAACAGATGCAAGTATGGCTAATTATACTACAGGATATTTAACTTATAAGACTATAAATAATTAAATAAACTCTAATAGTTAATCAAGAAGATACTAGACTATCTTCTTTTACTTTGATTTGTCTAAGTTAGAAAGTTTACACACCAATATAATATCATATATCTTTTATTTCTAAACTTTAGGTTAGAAATAACTATTAAAGACTTTAAAGGCTTTAATAGAAAATAAATAAAAATATATTGTAAAAATATCAAAAAAAAGATATAATTAATATGTAGTAGTAAGAAGGAGGAAGATAAAGTGATAAAACAAACATTTATGGAAGTATTACCAGATGTATGGCCTATGTTAATAATAATAACAGTTATAATATCTAGTTTAAGGATAGCATATTTAATAACTAAACATAAAAAGTTTCTATTACATAAGGAGATAATATATTTACTTGCTATAATATATATATTATGTTTATTCCATGTAGTTACTTTTCAAGATATAAATTATGGAGAATCAAACTTTGTACCATTTAAAGAAATATTTAGATATAGTTTTGGCTCTCATAAGTTTATTAGAAATGTTCTTGGTAATATAATATTATTTATTCCATTTGGTTTCTTATCTTCTTATTTACTAAAGAATAGACACTTAAGTGTAGTTACTATTCTTACACTAATAGCATCAGGTACAATAGAAACCGTCCAGTATTACATAGGTAGAGTATTTGATATAGACGATATAATACTTAATTTAATAGGTGGAATAGTAGGATTCCTAATATTTATAGGATTAGATGCCATTAGGAATAAAGTAAAATTACTTAAGAATGATACAGTACTTGATATATTAATAATAATAATATTAGTACTAGTAATGATTTATTCTTTAAATATAAATGTTTTTAATTTGATTGGGGGATAATATGTTTGAAATATTTAATGAAAGCAATAAAGAAATAAAAGAAATAAGTAAACTAGAAGAGTATATGAAATTTGTCGTAAGAAAACTAGAAATAGAAAAAGGTATATTTAATATAATATTTGTAGATAATGATAAAATACATGAAATTAATAAAGAGTATAGAAAAGTAGATAGAGTTACAGATGTAATATCTTTTGCTCTAGAAGATAATCCTGATATAGTTTATGATGATTTTAGATTACTTGGAGATATTTATATTGCAATAGATGTTGCTTACGACCAGGCTATAGAATATAATCATTCTAGAGAAAGAGAAGTATGTTTCTTAGCCACTCATGGAGTACTTCACTTACTTGGATATGACCATATGACAGAAGAAGAAGAAACAGAAATGTTTGGTCTTCAAGAAGAACTACTCCAAGAATATGGTATTAATAGATAACCACTAGGAGGATATTTATGCTTTCAAGAGAAAAAAATAAAAGAAAGTTTACAAGTAGTGTTAGAGATTGTATCAATGGTTTTAAGTTTATTAATATTAATGAAGATAATTTCAAAAGAGAAATATTATTAGGTATTGTTGCCTTACTTATTTCTTATATTTTAAAGATTAGTAAACTTGAGTTTATTATTATAATAATTATGATTGGTCTTGTATTAACTTGTGAAGTTATTAATACCGCTATCGAAAGACTAGTAGACTTAGTTAGTCCTAGTTATAATAAACTTGCTGGTGAAGTAAAAGATATTATGGCTTTCTCTGTCTTTCTTATGTGTATTATTTCTCTTATAGTTGGAGTTATTATTTTTGTACCAAAAATTATTGTTTTGATTGGAGGATAAAATGGAAGAAAGTTTAAAAAGATTATTAAAAAATAGTTATAGTCCTTATTCAGGATTTAGAGTAGCAAGTATTTGCTTAATGAAAGATGGTAAAAGTTTTGGTGGAGTAAATGTAGAAAACGCCTCCTACGGAGGAAGTATATGTGCTGAGAGAGTAGCCATATGTACCGCTATTGCAAGTGGTTATACCAAAGGAGACTTTAGTAAATTATATGTTATGTGTGATAGCCCTAAAGTATCTTCATCATGCTTTATATGTAGACAAGTTATTAGTGAATTTTTTGATAAAGATGCTGAGGTTATCTTCTATAGCAACGATGGTGAAAAGGAAGTATATACAGTTGGTGACTTATGTCCTTATCCATTTGGAAGTAGTGATTTAAAGTAATACCTAATTGGTATTATTTTTTTCTAAATTGCCAGTTATCGACCACTTTTAGAGTATATATGGTGAAAAATGGTCGATAACTGCATATATTTGTTTATTTTATAAAAAATATATATGAATAAAAAGATGAAATATTTATGAATATTATTGTTAAATCGTCATATTTATGTTAAAATTAATTTGTATTTAAGGAGGCATTTTTATGAGAAGTGGATTTGTAAGTTTTGTAGGTAGACCAAATGTAGGAAAGAGTACATTACTAAATAGTATATTAGGAAAAAGAGTTGCTATTACATCAGATAAACCTCAAACGACAAGAAATATGATACAAGGGATATATAATGATAAAGATACACAAATAGTATTTGTAGATACACCAGGAATCCATAAACCAAAAAGTAGACTAGGGAAAGTGCTTAATAAACAAGCCTACTATAGCATAAACGATGTCGATATAGTAGTTTTAGTAGTAGATATTTCCGAGAAAATAGGAACTGGAGATAAGTTCGTTATAGATGTTTTAAAGAACATAGAAAATAAACCAGTATTCCTAGTTATCAATAAAATAGATAAACTACCAAAAGAAGAAATATTAAAGAAAATAGATGAATATCAAAAACTATATGATTTTGCTGAAATAATACCAGTATCTGCAAGAAAGAAAGATAATACAGATAGACTACTAGAAGTAATCAAGAAATACTTACCAGACAATATCAAATACTTTGATGACAACACCATTACCAGTAGTTCTCCAAGTTTTATAATATCAGAGTTCATAAGAGAAAAAATACTAGACTTAACTAGTGAAGAGATACCATATAGCGTAACAGTTATCGTAGAAAACCTAGAAGAAGATGAACGTTCTATGAGTATTAATGCTGTCGTCGTAGTAGATAGAGAAAACCTAAAAAAAATAATTATAGGTAAAAATGGCTCAATGATTAAAGAAATAGGAATAAGGTCTAGAAAAGATATCGAGACATATTTCAATAAAAGAGTATATCTAGAACTATTCGTCAAAGTAGTAGATAAATGGAGAGATAAAGAAAAGTTCCTAAATATGATAGGATATAAAGATTTCTTGAATAAATAAAACAAAAAGAATACATTATATAAATAGGTGATGAAAATGAATAAAAAGGACCTTTGGCTACTATTTAAAAAGACTGGTAAAATAGAATATTACTTAAAATATAAAAGTCTTACCGAAAAGAAGTGATTATTATGTATAAAAAAATAAAAGGAATAATCATAAACGAATATCCTTTTGAAGATAATAGTAAAATAATAAATATTTTTACAGAAGATAAGTTAATAGGAGTACTTGCTAAAGGGGCAAAAAAAATAAAAAGTCCCTTTTTTTCTAGTACATCAAGATTTAGTTATGGAGAGTTTGATATAGTATATAAAGAAAATGGTCTCTCAACCCTAAAAGACGCGAGTATTCTTAATAATTTTAGTACCATAAAAAAAGACATAGTAAAAATAAGTTATGCAACCTATATAACCGAATTATCTTCTAAAGCATATAAACACGATATCAATAAAAATATTTATAAATTATATCTTTTATCAATGGACAAAATAAATAATAATTATAATCCAAGAATAATAACCATAATACTAAGACTAAAACTACTCGAGTTTCTAGGTATTAGTCCTATTCTCGATAGATGTGCTACTTGTGGTAATAAACATAATATCATTACCATCTCAAGTTACTTTGGAGGATATCTATGCAAAGACTGCTACCGAAATGAAAAACTAGTATTACCAAACACAATAAAACTAATAAGAATGCTATACTTAGTAGATATTTCCAAGATAACAAAACTAGAAATAAAAGAAGAAATATTAAAAGAACTAGAAGAGTTTATCGATGACTACTACGAAAGATATTCAGGAATATATCTAAAAAGTAGGATATTATTAGATACTATTAAATAAGATATAATAGGTGATATACTTGTTAGAATATAAATATTTAATAATACCATTCATAACCTCTATCTTATGCCAGTGTATTAAAGTATTAATAGAAACCATAAAAAGTAAAAAGTTTATGCTAGAAAGATTATTAGACGGAATGGGAGGAATGCCAAGTACTCATAGTACTCTAGTTAGTAGTCTCTCAACCCTAGTATATATAAATCATGGAAGTAATGGAATATTATTTGCCATAACCATATTCTTTTCCCTAATAATAATATACGATTCAATGGGTATAAGATACGAGAGTAGTAAGATGGCTAAAGTAGTAAATAATATTGCTAGTACTAACCTAAGAGAAAGACTAGGACACAAACCAGTAGAATGCTTAGTAGGAGTAATCTTTGGAATAGTAGTAACTAGCATATTAAACTATATATTTTCATTAAGATGATTACATCTTAATTTTTTTGTCTATTTTTATTAGTAATAAAAACAAATAACCATAAGTAATATTTAACATAAGGAGGAGCATTATGTTAAATAATAATGGTTTAAAAGATGAAGAAGTAATAGAATCCAGACATAAATATGGAAACAATTGCATATCAGGAAAAAATGAAAATACCTTTTTCAGCCTATTCATCGAGACACTTGGAGACCCAATAATAAAAATACTACTAATAGCCCTTGCTATAAAAACAATATTCCTATTCAAAGATTTCGATTACTTTGAAACAATAGGAATAGTAGTGGCAATAGTAGTAGCCTCTATCATATCCGCAGTCAGTGAATATGGCTCTAGTAAAGCATTTGCTCGTATGCAAGAAGAATCCAGTAAAATAAAAATAAAAGTAAAAAGAAATGGTGATGCAAAAGAAATACCAATAGATGATGTTGTAGTAGGAGATATCATTATTTTAACCAGTGGAGATAGAGTAGCCGCTGACGGGATAATAATAAGTGGAAAGTTATCCGTAGATGAGTCTTCCCTTAATGGAGAAAGTAAAGAATCATATAAAGAAGAAACAAAAAGCATAAATAATCCAAGTGAAAGTAATAAAGTTTATAGAGGAACTACCATTAGTGAAGGTTATGCCGAAGCAGTAGTTACATTAGTAGGAATGAATACACTATATGGTAAAATGGCTAAATCCCTAACAGAAAAAGAAGAAGAGTCTCCTCTTAAAGCAAGACTTAATAACTTAGCAAAAATAATAAGCAGAATAGGCTATGCAATGGCCATCCTAATAGCCATTTCCTATCTATTCTCAAAGATATTCATTCTAAATAATTTCAATATAAATATCATCAGTAGAATAACATTCAATACATTTATAGGCTATTTACTAGAAGCAATGACACTAGCAGTATCAGTACTAGTAATGTCAGTACCAGAAGGCCTTCCAATGATGATAACACTAGTATTATCAACAAATAGCAAAAAAATGTTATCCAATAATGTTCTAGTAAGGAAAATGGTAGGAATAGAAACCGCAGGCTCACTTAATATACTATTCACCGATAAAACAGGTACCCTAACTAAAGGAAAAATGGAAGTAGTAAAAGTAGTCCAAGGGAATCTAACAGAATACCATTCCAAAATAAACCTTACTGACACCTATCAAAAGATACTAGAAGATGCCCTTATCTATAATAATGATAGTGAATACGATAAAATAAGCAATAGCGTAATAGGAGGTAACATTACAGATAAAGCATTACTTTCCTATGTAGGTAAGTATAAAGATAATAACATAAAAATAATAGATAAAGTTCTATTCAATAGTAGAAATAAATATTCCATTAGTGTAATCGAAAAAGAAGGTAAGAGAATCAAATTAATCAAAGGTGCTCCTGATAAAATAATAAGATACACTTCAAATTATATAGATAACGATGGAAAAAGAAAAAAACTAGACAAAGAAGTACTAAATAAATATATAGAAAGAGAGACCAATCTAGGACTTAGAGCCATTGTTATAGCCATATCAGATAGTACTTATCCAACAGATAGTATAAGAAGTAGTACCCTAGTAGGAGTAATATTTATAAAAGATGAGACACGAGAAGAAGCCATAGATGGAGTAAAACTAATAAAAAGTGCAGGTATCAATATCGTCATGGTAACAGGAGATAGTATAAATACCGCTTTATCTATAGCTAAAGAAACCAAAATAGTAGATAACCCAAGTGATATAGTAATTACATCAGCAGAATTAAATAAATTAAGTGATAGAGAAGTAATGAATATATTGCCTAAACTAAAAGTAGTAGCAAGAGCCCTTCCTGAAGATAAAGAAAGACTAGTAACCCTAGCCAAAAAACTAAATCTAGTAACAGGCATGACAGGAGATGGAGTAAACGATTCAACGGCCCTAAGAAGAGCAGATGTATCATTTGCTATGGGTAGTGGAACAGAAGTAGCAAAAGAAGCCTCAGATATCGTAATATTAGATGATAATATACTTTCAATATCTAAAGCCATACTATATGGAAGAACAATCTTTAAAAATATTAGAAAGTTTATAATATTTCAATTAACAGTTAATTTAGCCGCTAGTAGTCTAGCCCTAATAGGACCATTTATTGGAGTACCAAGTCCTATAACAGTTATACAAATGTTGTGGATTAATATGGTCATGGATACACTAGCAGGACTTGCTTTCTCTTATGAAGCACCTAAAATAGAATATATGAAAGAGGAGCCAAAGAAAAGAGACGAAATGATAATAAATAGATATATGTTTAATGAAATAATAGTATCAGGACTATATCTTTTAATAATATGTTTATTATTCTTAAAACTACCTAATATAAAATCTCTTTTTACAAATGATAGTCATTTTATGACAGCCTTCTTTACTTTATTTATCTTTCTAGCAGTTAATAATCTATTTAATGCTCGTACTCATAGACTAAATATATTTAGTCATATAAAAGAAAATAAACCATTTATATTAATTATAATATTTATAATAATAGTTCAAATATTTATAGTATATTCTGGAATAACTATCTTTGGTACTACATCTCTAAATATGAAAGAAATAACCTTTATATTTATTATATCTCTTTCTATTATACCAGTAGATTTAATTAGAAAGATTCTAACTAAAAAAGTAAGAGGAAGTATTGGAGTATAAGATAATATATTTACATATTGCCCCTTCAACCATAAACAAGTTTATGTTTTCCGTGGTATGAGGAAGCCTCTAAAGAGAGTCTTCC
>USIB01000058.1 GCA_900554615.1 uncultured Mycoplasmatota bacterium
AAGTAAATAAATATATAGTAGTAATCTATATAGATAATAATCTAGCAGGTAATGACATTACTTCAGCAACCTTTAGTGGTAATATAAGTTCTGAAGCAGAACAAAAACCATCAGACTATGACGCTAACTTTGCAATAGAAACAGATGAAGAAAATGGAACTGCAACTATAAAAGGATATTTTGGTACGGATAAAGATATAGTAATACCTAAAATGTTAAAAAAAGTAATAACCTATACAGCAAATGTAGTAACTAATCCAAGTGAGGAAGTAATATCTGCTTGTGAAGATTACTTTATTAATAACTTTGGTTATACTTCAGAATCAATTGGTAACTTTTGTAAAAATGGTGAAGATGTTAATGGTAGGACATTAAATAATGCTATTGAAAATAATTTTTTATTACCATCAATGTTGCAACAATTACAAAAGATAGGTTCTATAAACAATTTACAAATAACTTATTCTTCTAAAAAATATAATGTAGCAACAATAGACGGCTTTTCTAATAGCCAGTTAACAAGTGTAACAATACCAGATTCAGTAACAACAATAGAAAGTAGTGCATTTCAAAATAATCAATTAACAAGTGTAAGCTTGCCAGATTCTGTAACAACAATAGGAGATGGTGCATTTTCAAAGAATCAATTAACAAGTATAAGCTTGCCAGATTCAGTAATAACAATAGGACCAAGTGCATTTTCAAATAATCAATTAAAAAGGATAGTAATACCAGATTTTGTAACAGCAATAGAAGGCTCGGCATTTTCTTTTAATAATTTAAATTATGTATATATAGGTAGTAATTCTAAATTGATGGTTATTGATATAGGTGCCTTTTCAGCGTCAGATGAGACAGAAACTATAAATGGAATAACATATGTAAATAATCCTGACTTAAAAATTATATATAATAATTCTGGTAAAAAGTTTAAGTGGGAACTTATAACTCAAAGTTTTGAAATAGTTGGGAAAAATTATGAAGAGTTTGTAACAGGTACCATACCTAGTCGTACTAGTGGAACTACAACCTACAATGAAGTCCTTATAACTACAGGTAAGTAAGAGGGTGCGAGAGTATCTTCTTTTTATCTGTATATCTCTAAGTTAGGAGGCACTTCACCCCGAATATGATACACAGAAAGAAAGCAATAAAAAAAACCTAGATATTCTTTACACTATTTTTGTCAAATTATAGAAAATATATTTACAAAGATAATACTTTATAGTAGAATATAATCATAGAGTGGCACGAAGTGGAAGAAAGTGGGGGATAATATGTTAATTGGAGAATATCATCATAATATAGATGAAAAAGGAAGATTAATTATACCATCAAAGTTTAGAGAAGATATTGGAAATGAATTCATAGTAACTAGAGGATTAGATGGCTGTTTATTTATCTATGGAATGAAAGAATGGAACAATATAATATCTAAATTAAAAACACTTCCCTTTACCAAACAAGATGCCAGAACATTTAATAGATTTTTCTTATCTGGTGCTACTGTATGTATTTTTGATAAACAAGGTAGGATAAACTTACCATCTTCATTAATTAACTATGCAAATATACAAAAAGAATGTACAATAATTGGGGTAAATGATCGCCTAGAGGTGTGGGCTTCTGATAGATTTGATAATCTTATTAGTAATAATATGGATAAGATATCAGAAGTAGCAGAGAACTTATTCGAAGGATTTGATATAGATGCATAAGACAGTACTTTTAAATGAGGCTATAGATAACCTAAATATAAAAGAAGATGGAATATATGTAGATGCTACACTTGGTTTCGGGGGACATAGCGGTTTAATATTAAAGAGAATAAAAAGGGGCTTTCTTTTCGCCTTTGATCAAGATGATATGGCTATAGAATATAGTGAAAAGAAACTAAAAGAAATTGGAGACAACTTTGAAATAATAAAATCTAACTTTGTCAATTTAAAAGAAGAACTAAATAAAAGAGGAATAAAAGAAATAGATGGTATAGTCTATGACCTTGGAGTATCTTCACCACAACTTGATATAGCAGAGAGAGGCTTTAGTTATCATAATGATGCAAAATTAGATATGCGAATGGATAGAAGTAAATCATTTTCAGCCTATAATGTAGTTAATGAATATGATTACAAAGATTTAGTTAGAATACTTAGAGACTATGGAGAAGAAAAATATGCTAGTAGTATAGCAAATAACATAGTAAAGAGTAGACAAGTAAAAAATATAGAGACAACTTTAGAATTAGTCGAAATAATTAAGAATAGTATGCCTAAGCGAGAACTAAGAGATGGCCATCCTGCGAGAAAGACATTTCAGGCCATAAGAATAGAAGTTAATAAAGAATTAGATGTACTAAAAGAATCTTTACTAGAAGCACTATCTATGTTGAAAGTAGGAGGTAGAATATCTGTAATAACATTCCATTCACTAGAAGATAGAATAGTAAAAGAGACATTCAATAAATATTCTAAAGTAGATAGTAATTTATCTAAATTACCATATATACCAGAAGAATATTTACCTAAATATAAGATTATTGTTAATATAACACCAACAGAGAAAGAAATAGAAGAAAATCCAAGAGCAAGGTCATCAAGACTTAGAGTTATAGAAAGAATAAAGGATTGATATAAATGAAGAAAAAGAAGAATAAAAAGTTTACTAAAGTAGAGAGATTTTTATATAAAAGTTCACTTATGATTATCATACTTTTATTAGTAGGAATAGTATTTACTAGTACTTCTGTATCAAAAATGAATATAGAACTTCAAGATATGAACAAAAAAGTAGAAAAAGCCGAAGATACTAATGAGAGTTTAGCAATGAAGATTAATGAAATGGCATCTCTTGAGAATATTCAGAGTGTAAGTAAAAATCTAGGTCTTGCATACAATAACGAAAATATTAAGACTATAGAGTAAGGTGATAAATATGAGAAAAGGTATTGTTAATAATGACAGATTTAAAGTAAGTAAGATAGTTATTATTGTTACCTTTTTTTTGTTTTTAGTTCTCATCTTCAGACTATGTTACTTATGTTTAGTAGATTATAAAGTAGGAGACTCGACAATAGCGGCCTTTATAAAAAATAGAAATACCAAAGAAGAAGTAGTTATGCCAAAGAGAGGTACTATATATGATGTAAATGGTAATGTCCTAGCCAATGATGTTGTAAGTTATACCTTGATTGCTTACTTATCTAATGAGAGAGTAGATGCTAAAGGTAATAAGAATTATGTTGAAGATATCGATGATACTAGTACCAAATTAGCAGAGGCACTGGGAGTTACAAAAGAAGAAATTAAAAATATCTTAACTAATGGAAAAGAAAACAATAAATATCAAGTAGAGTTTGGTACCATAGGTAAAGGACTTAGTGAACTTGCAAAAGAGAGTATAGATAAATTAAATCTGCAAGGTATAGACTTTATAAAAGATATAAAAAGATATTATCCAAATGGCGACTTTGCTAGTTATATACTTGGATATACAGTTCAAAAAGAAGATGAAGATAAGAATAAATGGATAGTAGGAGAACTTGGACTTGAAGAATATTATAATAAAGAATTATCTGGTAAAAGTGGATATATTGCTTATGAAAGAGATAAGTATGGATATAAGATAGCTAATGGTAGAGAGTATGTAAAACCAGCAGACAATGGAAATGATATATATCTTACTATTGATAATAATATACAATTATTTATTGAAACAGCAGTTAAGAATGTTCAAAGTAAATCCGAGGCAGAATGGGTAGTAATGGCGGCGATGGACGCAAAGACAGGAAAGATACTTGGCTATGCTAGTACTCCTAGTTTTGACCCTAATTTAAGAAATATGACTTCATATATTGACCCAATTGCTACTTTAACATATGAGCCTGGTTCGACAATGAAAATATTTAGTTATATGTGTGCTGTCGATTCAGGAAAGTATGATGGCAATACAACATATACTTCAGGTAGTAAGACCTATAAATCAGAAGTAGATGGAAAAGAGACAACCATATCTGACTGGAAAAAAGAAGGATGGGGCAATATCACCTATGACCAAGGTTTTGCATTATCCTCTAATATAGCAGTTGCCAATATAGTTGAATCAGTAATTACTAAGGAAGAATTAAAGTCCTGCTACGCCAAGTATGGCTTTGGAGTTAAGACAGGATTTACAATGAATAGAGAAGAAGCAGGAAGTATAGATTATAAGTATCAGATAGAGGCCGCTACTGCGGGATATGGACAAGGTATAACAACAACCCCTCTTCAGCACCTGCAGGCCCTTACAATAATTAGTAATAATGGTACGATGTTAAAGCCTTATATTATTGATAAGATAGTGGATACTGATACAGGTAAAACTTTATATACAGGTAAAACAAGAATGACTACTAATGTTGTAAGTAGTGATACTACGATTAAGATGAAAGAACTTATGAGTAGTGTTATTAATGGAGATAATACTAATTCGACAGGATATTCATATTATATGGATGGTTATAGTTTAATAGGAAAGACTGGTACTGCACAAATATATGATTATAAAAATGGTAGATATATGACAGGTAGTAATGAGAATATTTATTCTTTCTCTGGTATGTTTCCTGAAGATAATCCTGAAATTATATTATATGCTGCTGTTAAAATACCTAAAGATACTAATAATTATGTTGCTCCTATGATAAAAGAAGTAGAAAAGAATATTACTAAATATTTAAATATTGAAAAGACTAATGATGATAAGAGTTCATATACTTTAGAATCTTTCTATAATAAAGATGTTAATTATGTTAAGTCTTATTTAGAAAGTAAGAATATTAAGGTACTTGTACTAGGAGAGGGAAATAAGGTATCTTATGTATACCCTAATACTAATAGTATTATATATGAAGATGATTTAGTTATACTTAAGACTAATAAGATGAATAATATTATGATTGATTTGACTGGTTATTCATATAAAGAGGTTAATGCTATACTTAAGTTATTTGGTATTAATTATGTTTTAGAGGGTACTGGTTATGTATATGAACAGAGTATTTTACCTGGTGAAGAGGTAACTGATACTGTTACTATTAAATTAAAAGATAAATATTAGGTGGTGTTATTATGGATGAAGATACTAATGAAATATCTAAGATATTATATACAATACTTATAATTCTTATATGTATTATACTTGGTATATACTTAGGTAAATTACTTATTTAGAAGACTAACATAGTATAGTTTTCTTTTTAGTTCGAGCCTATAGTCTCTCACTATAGATAAAGCCTATTACATAGTCTTTATCTAGTAATTTAAAGCCTACCTATAGTAGTCTTTAAATTATTATTATAATATTTTTATGAGGAAGACTACTCTAGGTAGGCTTACGAATACCCCGGAAGACTATAGGCTGAAGGGGATGGAATATACTAAAATATAAATAAATGTTTGCTTTTTTATAAAAAATGTTATATAATACTTACATGTGAAAGGGGAATGGATATTTATGAAAGAATTAACAGGTTATCCATCTATAGATAATATACATAATAGTGATTATAGTTTTCTTAGTAGAAATCCTATAATACCTAATATGAGTATTTATACTACTATTAGTTTAATTAGTAATTTCTATAGAAAAGAAGAAGCTATTGATTGTTTAGATTTAAGAGTAAATTATGATGAAATGTTAAAAGATGCAATTACTTTATCTAAGACATTAAAAGAATTAGGAATAAAGAAAGGCAGTATAGTATCTGTTGCTATGCCAAACTTTTATCAAGGAGTTATTGTTTATTTAGCCTGCAACCGAATAGGTGCTATTACTACTTTTATTAATTCAATGTCTTCGATTGAAGAAGTATTAGGATATTTAAATGAGTTTGAATCTAGTTTATTTATTAACTTTGATAAAGATAAAGAATATAATAAAAAAATAAAAGAAGGTAGTAAAGTAAGAAATATTATCACTTTACATAGTAATGAAATTAGTACTAAGAATTATAGTAGTATAGAGACACCTGCTAACGGATATAATGATGATTTATCTTTTAGTGATATTGGTAGTATTGCTAAGTATTATAAAAAACCTATATATACTTTATATGGTGGTAAGGAGGAATCTTTAATTCTATTTACTAGTGGCTCTACTGGTAATCCTAAGAGCGTAGTATTAACTAATGAAAACTTACTTGCTTCTGGTATTTATATGAAAAATACTGGTAGAATTAAAACTAAAGTTGGAGAGAGATGTTTAGTATGTGTACCATTTTCTTATCCTTATGGTTTTGCTACTTCTACTATTATGAGTTTAATATGTGGTAGAGTAGCAGTACTTGCTCCTACTTTAAGTAAAGATAATATTAGATATTATCTAAGTAAGAATCCTAACTATGTATTTGGAAGTCCTGCTCTTCTTGAACTTATTAAGAGAAATGTTAAAGAAAGTGATGATTTATCTAGTATTCATACTTTTGTATCAGGAGGGGATTTCTTATCACCAATGCAAAATGTTGATGGAGTAGAATTTTTTAGAAAACACGGTGCTAATACTGTTATATGTAATGGTTCTGGTAATGCTGAAACAGTTGGTACTAATACAATGGCAGTTGGCTCACTTAATAGACCTGAAACAGTAGGTAGAGTGCTTGTTGGTACTAAGGCTATTATTGTTGATCCTGATACTTTGGAAGAACTTAAATATGGTGAAGAAGGAATGCTTTGTATAGCGGGTAAACATATTTATAAAGGATATTATAATAATGAAGAAATGACTAAAAATACTAAGTTTATATATAAGGGGGTAGAGTATTATAAGACGGGTAATATGGGTACTTTAGATAGTGAAGGATACTTTACTTTAACAGGAAGAAGTAGTAGATATTATATTAGATCAGACTTAAATAAAGTATATCTAGAACATATTCAAAATGTTATAGCTTTAATTGATGTAGTAGATAGTGTAGTAGTGGTTCCTAAACCAGATAAAGATTTATTATTTACTAATAAAGCATATGTAGTATTAAAAGATGGGGTTATGCCTACGAAAGAAGTAAGTGATTATATACTAGATATGTGTTATAAACCACTTGTTAATAATATTACTGGAGAGACTATTCAATTAAAACCATATGAAGTACCAGAATCTATTACATTCTTAGATACTATTCCTAGAACTAAAGCAGATAAGGATGATTATAGACTTTTAGAAGAAATGGCTAAAGAAGAAGTTGAACATAAAGCAAAGAAGAAAAGTAAATATTATAATTTTGATAACTGTGTTAATATATAGAGAATATAAAGGTGGAAATGTATGAAGGAAATAGAAGTTTTAGTTGAAGTATATGATGATATTTTAAGCATTAAGAATAAATTCAAGAAGTTTGATTACAAGGGTTTAAAAAATACTATTGATGAGTATTATTACGATCCTAAAAGAGATACTCTAAAGCCTGATAAAGATAATCAACTTAGTCATTGTTTAAGAATAAGAAGTAAGAATAATGAGTATTCAATTACTTATAAAGATGATGTTTTTGATAATGGTAAATGGTTATATTCAAATGAATATGAAACCAAAATAGAGAATATTGATATGTTAAGGGAAATATTTGATAGGTTAGGATTAGTTAAATTTATAGAAATAGATAATGAAAAGGAAACTTATGTTTATAATGATTATGAAATAGTAATAGAAAATGTTAAGGATTTGGCAATATTTATGGAAGTAGAGTATTGTACTTGTCTTGATGTTGATGTAAAAAAAGTTAAAAAACAAATTCAAGATTTTATAGATAATGGTATCTCTATGTTAGGTATTCTACACAATAACAAATGGATAAAAACAAAGTGTTCTCCCATTGAGCAAAAGTACCCATACCGTTCTTGGCCCACACATGAAGAATTGGTGCTTTTTTCAAAGCAAAACAAATATATTAAGTTAACAGATTTGTTTTAGTGACTGATAGTAAAAAAAAAAAAAATAACTTGCACGAGTGCATGTTTTTTGTTATACTTGATTTATCAATGGATGGGAAAAGAGGATGTCATGCAATACGCCTTTCAGATCTTGCCGCACCCAAATGTGCGTTATCAGGATG
>USIB01000059.1 GCA_900554615.1 uncultured Mycoplasmatota bacterium
GTTTTTCAACAATTTTTTTTATTTCCACATCTTACTGTTATTGAAAATATTATTTTGGCTCCAGTTAAGTTAAAACTAATGGATGAAGTCACTGCTAGAAAAAAAGCACTTGACTTACTTGATACTATTAATTTGAAAGATAAGGCTGAGCACTATCCAAATGAACTTTCTGGTGGTCAAAAGCAAAGAGTTGCCATAATTAGAACACTTATTATGGAACCAGATATTATATTATTTGATGAACCTACTAGTGCATTAGATCCTGAGATGGTGGGTGAGGTTTTAGAACTTATTAAAAAAGTTGCTGATACTGGTAAAACGATGATAATTGTATCTCATGAAATGAATTTTGTTGAAAATGTGGCAAATAGAGTTTTATTTTTGGAAGATGGAAAAATTATGTTTGATGGAAAAACAAATGAATTCTTTTCTAGTAAAAATGACAGAATAAAAGAATTTTTAGCAAAAATTAAGAAATAATTGTAAAAATTACAAAAATCTGCTATACTTAAATAGTAGAGTACTACAATATAAAATAGAATGGAAGGGAGAAAAATATGAATGCAATTAATGTTAAAAGTGAAATTGGCCCATTAAAAAAGGTATTATTACATAGACCTGGTAGTGAACTTCTTAATTTAACTCCAGACTCTTTAGGTAGATTATTATTTGATGATATTCCTTTTTTACCTGAGGCTCAAAAAGAACATGATGAGTTTGCAAGAATACTTAAGGAAAATAACATTGAGGTTGTTTATCTAGAAGATTTAATGGCTGAGGTATTGGAAATTAGTGAAGATATTCTGAATAAGTTTATTAGACAATTTATTTTTGAGGCTGGTATTAAAACTCCTAAATATAGGAACTTGGTATTTGATTATTTAAAGAGTTTTGTTAATAAAAAAGAACTTGTTCTTAAAACTATGCAAGGTATTAAATTAGAGGAGATTAGTAGAGCAAAAAGAGATTATGAACAATCACTTGTTGATTTAGTTAGTGAGGAGTCTGATTTTCTAGCAGACCCTATGCCTAATTTATATTTTACTAGAGATCCTTTTGCTAGTGCTGGTAATGGTATTATTTTAAATAAGATGTATTCTGTTACTAGAAATAGGGAAACTATTTATGCTGAATATATATTTAATTATCATCCTAATTACAAGGGACAAATTAATAAATACTATGATAGATATTTACCATATCATATTGAAGGTGGAGATGTTCTTAACCTTAATAATCATATATTAGCAGTAGGTATTTCACAAAGAACTGAAGCAGGAGCTATTGATGAACTTGCTAAGAACTTGTTTAGAAATCCTGATTGTGAAATTGATACAATATTAGCATTTAATATTCCTGTGTCAAGAGCATTTATGCACTTAGATACGGTATTTACACAAATTGATTTTGATAAGTTTACTTATCATCCTGGTATTATGGATACTCTTCAAGTATTTGAAATTACAGAAGGAGATATTCCTGATAGTGATGAAGATTTAAATGTTGTTGAGGTAAATGGTTCTTTAGAAGAAATATTAGAAAAATATTTAGGTAGAAAGATTACTTTAATTCCTTGTGCTGGAGGAGAGAAGATTTCTTCAGAAAGAGAGCAATGGAATGATGGTACTAATACTTTATGTATTGCTCCTGGTGTTGTTGTTGTATATGACAGAAATAATATTACCAATAATATTTTAAGAGAACATGGTATTAAAGTATTTGAAATGCCTAGTGCTGAACTTTCTAGAGGCCGTGGAGGTCCTAGATGTATGAGTATGCCTCTTATTAGAGAAGATATTTATACTGAAAGTGGTGCTGTTAAAGAAGAAAATATTTCTTCAGTTAAACATGAAGAAGTTAAGAAAGTAAATAATGAGAAGTTTAATTTTAAAGGTAGAAACTTTTTAACTTTACTTGATTATACTCCTGAAGGGATTAGATATTTACTTGATTTAGCTAAAGATTTAAAGGATAAAAAACATAGAGGTATTGAACATAGATATTTAAATGGTAAAAATATTGTACTTCTATTTGAAAAGACTTCTACTAGAACAAGATGTGCTTTTGAGGTTGCTGGTCTTGATTTAGGTATGGGAGTTACTTACTTAGATCCGGGTAGTTCACAAATGGGCAAGAAAGAAAGTATTGCTGATACTGCTAAAGTACTTGGTAGAATGTATGATGGTATTGAATATAGAGGATACGATCAAAAAATAGTAGAAGAACTTGCTAAGAATGCAGGTGTTCCAGTGTGGAATGGTCTAACAACAGAGTTTCATCCAACACAAATGTTAGCAGATGTTATGACTGTTGAGGAAAACTTTGGTCATTTAGATGGCATTAAACTTGTATTTATGGGTGATGCTAGAAATAATGTTGCTAATTCTTTAATGGTTGTATGTGCTAAGATGGGTATGCATTTTGTTTCTTGTGGACCTAAAGAATTATGGCCTGATAAAAAACTTATTGATAAGTGTAAAGAAATTGCTAAAGAAACTGGTGGAAGTATTGAAATGACAGAAGATGTTATGGAGGCTTCTAAAGGAGCAGATGTTATTTATACTGATGTTTGGGTTTCTATGGGTGAACCTGATGAGGTGTGGGCTGAAAGAATTAAATTACTTAGTCCATATCAAGTTAATATGAAGGTTATGAATAATGCTAATTCTAATGCTATATTCTTACATTGTCTTCCATCATTCCATGATTTAAATACTTCAATTGGTAAAGATATTTATGAGAAGTTTGGCCTTAAGGAAATGGAAGTTACTGATGAGGTATTTAATAGTCCTAAATCTAAAGTATTTGATGAGGCTGAAAATAGATTACATACTATTAAAGCAGTTGTGTATGCTACAATGAGGGATGAATAATGAGTAAAATTGTTATTGCTTTAGGTGGAAATGCTTTAGGTAAAAATCCTAGTGAACAATTATCTTTACTTAAAGATGTTGCTAAGATAATTGTTGATTTAGTAAAAGGTGGAAATAAAATTATTCTTACACATGGAAATGGTCCGCAGGTGGGACAGATTGCTCTTGCTATGGAGTATGCTTCTAATGGGGAAGCTGGTACTCCGATGATGCCTTTTCCTGAGTGTGGAAGTATGAGTCAAGGTTATATTGGTTACCAATTGCAACAATGTATTCAAAATGAATTAAAAAAACAGAATATTAGTAAAAATTGTGTAACTTTGATAACACAAGTCCTAGTAGATTCTAAGGATAGTGCTTTTCAAAATCCTAGTAAGCCTATTGGTATGTTTTATACTAAAGAGGAGGCTTTGGCAATTGAAAAGGAAAAAGGGTATACTATGATAGAAGATGCTGGGCGAGGTTATAGGAGAGTTGTACCATCTCCGATGCCTATTGATATTGTTGAAAAGAATACGATAAAGATGCTTTTTGACAATAATAATATTGTAATTGCTTCTGGTGGCGGAGGTATTCCTGTTATTATGGAAAATGGGGCATATAAAGGAGTAGAGGCTGTTATTGATAAAGATAGAACTGCTGCTTTACTTGCTAAACTTACTATGGCAGATACTTTAATGATTTTGACTGCTGTTGAAAAGGTTTCTTTAAATTACAATACTGAAAATCAAGTTGATTTAGATGTTATTACTATTAAAGATGCTAATAAATACATTAGTGAAAATCAATTTGCTAAAGGAAGTATGCTTCCTAAGGTTGAAGCTTCTATGTCTTTTGTAGAAGATTCTGATGACAGAAAAGCAATTATTAGTTCTCTTGAAAAAGCAAATGCCGCTATTAAAGGGAAAACTGGTACAATTATAAAGAGGAGGTAGAAAGAAATGGCTAAGAAAAAGGCTAAGGTAATGTTATCGTCTTTTTCAATTATTCTAATTCTAATTTTTGGTCTTGGAATATTATCACATGTACTTCCAAATGCACAATTTGTTGGTGAAGAAATTGTTAATGGAAGTGGAACTGTTGGTGCTACTTTATCACAAGTTTTGATGGCACCTATACAGGGATTTGAAAATGCTATTGATGTTGGTATTTTCATTATGATGCTTGGTGGATTGCTTGCTGTTATTAATAAAACTGGAGCATTAGAAACTGGTATCAAAGTTTTAGTTCATAAACTAAAAGGTAGAGAAATTTTATTAATTCCTATATTAATGCTTATTTTCTCTATATGTGGAACTACTTATGGTATGCTTGAGGAGACAGTTGGATTTTATGTTTTACTTGCCGCTACTATGATGGCTGCTGGTATGGATCCACTTGTTGGTTCTGCTGTAGTTCTTCTTGGTGCAGGTAGTGGATGTTTAGGTTCTACTATTAATCCATTTGCTACTGGTGTTGCTATTAGTGCATTACCAGAAGGAATTGCTTGTAATCAAGGACTTGTTATTTTAATAGCAGTGTTCTTATGGCTTACTACTTTAATTGTTTCAATATTATTTGTAATGAGCTATGCTAAGAAGGTTCAAAAGGATAAGGGTTCTACATTCTTATCACTTAGAGAACAAAAACAAGCTGAAAAGAAATTTGGTCAATTTGAAGATAAGGATAAAAAGGAAGTTAAATTAAGTACTAAACAAAAAGTTACACTTATTCTATTTGGTCTTACATTCCTAGTTATGATTATTGGGTTTGTTCCATGGGGTGAGTTTGGTATTACTTTCTTTGATAGCTTTACTGGTTGGCTTACTGGTTCTTCACTTGGTAACTGGTGGTTCTATGAAGCTGCTTTATGGTTCTTAATTATGTCTATTATTATTGCAATTATTAATAGATTTGGTGAGAAAGGTTTTGTTGATACTTTTGTTGATGGTGCTGACGATATGATTGGTGTTATATTAGTTATTGCTATTGCAAGAGGTGCTAGTGTACTTATGGGTGAAACATATCTAGATAATTATATTATTTATAATGCTGCTGATATGCTTGCTAAGTTACCTGAACTTGCATTCGTACCACTTAACTATATTTTACACATTATATTATCTATTTTAGTTCCATCATCATCTGGTTTAGCAACTTTATCTACTCCAATTATTGCTCCACTTGCTTCACAACTTGGTTATAGTGTAGAAGTTACTATTATGACTTTAGTTGCTGCTAACGGACTTGTTAATTTAATAACTCCAACTTGTGGTGCTATAATGGGTGGACTTGCTCTTGCTAAAGTAGAATATTCTACTTGGTTTAGATGGGCATTTAAAGTAGTTCTTACTATTATGCTTGTAAATATCTTTGTATTATGTTTATTTACTTTAATTGTATAGTAAGAATAATTATATTGTATTTGAAGAACAACTATTTTGGTTGTTCTTTTTTTGGTTGTATGTTATACTATGTTTATAGGGAGGTTGTTATTATGTTTAAAAAGAAAACTAGTTATGAGATTAACATACAAGGTATTACTTTTTGGAGAAAGAAAATTGATGAAGACAATACTGAAGTGTTTGTTAAGAGTTCTTTAAATGAGCCATTTATGCTTTATATAGATAAAATTAAAGGTAATGAATATCTTGATTGGGTTACGGGAAGACCTTTTGATATGGAGAATATGGAAGAAGATTTTCTTTTTGGTCTTAGTAATATAAGAATATCTAAAAATAATATAAATATATGTGATGATGCTGTTTGTAAGGCTGCATATATATTAGACGATAAAGATAGGGAAGAAGAATATACTAATATATCAGAAGGTATTCTTTATGATAGTTATTTTTGTAATGTTATTTCTTCTAAATATGGTTTAGATGTTATTCCTGCTAATTTTGTATATGAAGAAATTAGAAGAGTTAGAAAGATATATGCTGCTAATAACGATAAGGATAATATTAAGTGTAAATCTTTAAAGAGAAAAAGAAATTAATATTTTTAAAGACTTATTTATAAGGCTTTAAAAATTCTAGTTAAAGACTTGTGGCTTTAACTAGCAGTGAACAATGAAGTGTGAACTGATACTAAAAAAGTATTTAGTTCTTTTTATTTGTATGGTAAAATATTAGTAGTGCAGGTGATTATTATGTATTATAAAATTTGTCATGGTAGTGTTACTCTTGGTAATAATACGGTTCTTGAAGATATTAATTTTTGTGTTAAAGATAATGAGAAAATTGGTATTGTAGGTAGAAATGGCTCGGGTAAAACGACTTTACTTAAGGCTATTACTTCAGAGTATGAAATTAATAGTGGTTATGAAGAAGTAGATATTATTTCTTCAGGAGACTTTAATATTGGTTATGTTAAACAGAATGATGGTTATAGTCTTGATATGAAGATGATAGATTATATTAGGAGTTCTTTTAAAGATATTCTTGATATTGAAAAGAAACTTAATATTTTAGAGGATAAAATGAGTACTCATTATGATGAAAAGATAGTAAGTAAATATAATGATCTTTTATCTAGATATGAATATATAGGTGGTTATAAATATAAGAAAGAGATAGAAGTTATTTTAAGTAAGTTTGATTTTAGTGATAAGGATAAGTATAGGTGTTTGAATGAGTTTTCTGGTGGTCAAATTACAAAGTTATCTTTGATTAGGCTTCTGCTATCGAAACCTGATTTACTTATTTTAGATGAACCTACTAATCACTTAGATATTAAGGCTATAGAATGGCTTGAGGATTACTTAAAGGGATACAAGGGCTCTATTATTTTGGTTAGTCATGATAGAATGTTTTTGGATAATGTTTGTAATGTGATATATGATATTGAGTATGGTAGTTTAACTAGATATAGTGGTAATTATTCTTATTTTGTTAAGAAGAAGGAAGAGGATTATATAAGAAATCTTAATGATTATGAAAGGCAACAAAGGGAGATTAAGAGACTACTGGATATTGCAGATAGATTTAGGTATAAGCCAACGAAGGCTGGTATGGCAATGTCAAAATTAAAGCAAATTGAGAGAATGGTATTAATAGATAAACCTGATAAGGCTAATACAAAGTCTTTTAAGATTAATTTTAGTCCGGATATGAATAGTTATAGAGATGTTCTTAAGGTTAAAAATCTTTCTATTGGTTATGATAGGGAGTTATGTAAGTTATCTTTTGAGGTGGAAAGAGGGGACAGACTTGGTATTATTGGTGAGAATGGTATTGGTAAGAGTACGCTTCTTAAGACTATTATGGGGGAAGTATCTTCACTTGGTGGTAAGTTTGTTTTTGGAGATAGGGTTAATATTGGTTACTTTTCACAAGCATTAGATAATCTTAATTATGATAATTCTATTTATGATGAGATTGATAAGGAGTTTCCTAGACTTACACCTAATGAGATTAGAACTCTTCTTGGGGCTTTTGAATTTAGTGGGGAAGATGTCTTTAAAAAAATTAAGGATTTATCTGGTGGTGAAAAGGTTAGAGTTAGTTTATGCAAGATTTTGAATAAAAAACCTAATGTTCTTATCTTAGATGAACCTACGAATCACTTGGATATTATTGGTAAAGATACTATTGAGAGGATGCTTACTAGTTATAAAGGTACTATTATTATGGTTAGCCATGATAGATATCTTATTAAGAATGTTTGCAATAGACTTCTTGTTATGGAAGATGGCAGAAGTACTTTATATAATTATGGTTATAATGAGTATTTGGAGAAGACTAGGTTTAATAATATAAGTAATGATAATAAGGTTAAGATAGAAAAGAAGAAAAGTACTGATAAAAAGGTAGATTTTTTTGATAGAAATAAAATGATTAAGAAAATAGAGAAGGATATTTTTGAATTAGAAGAGAGACTTAGTAATCTTAATAATGAACTTTTAAAGGAAGATGTTTATATGGATATTAATAAGGCTAATTTGATTAAGTTAGAGATTG
>USIB01000060.1 GCA_900554615.1 uncultured Mycoplasmatota bacterium
ATTTGTTTTTCTTCATTTTTTAGCATTTTTTCTGCTTCACGTTCTACTTTTTTTATGTATCCTTCATATTTTGAAATTATTTCTACTTGTTCTTGAACTTCTTTGGAGTAATTAATATTAAGTAAATTTATTTTTTGTAATTTTGATAGGGTTATTTCGGTTCTTTTTAGTAATTCATATAAACTAATTCCATCTTTTAATATTGGGGTATTAATGCTTTCTAATTTTTGGTTTGTTTCTTTGGTTGGGGTTATTTTTGTTTCTTTTAGATAGGTTGTTAAGTCTTTGATGTCTTGGAGTTTTTTTAGGAATTTATTGTGTCTTTCTTCGTTTATTAATCCTACTTTATAACCATATTCTCTTAATCTTATATCTGAATTATCATGTCTTAAAAGTAGTCTATATTCTGCTCTAGATGTTAACATACGGTAAGGTTCAGTTGTTCCTTTTGTTACTAAGTCATCAATTAATACTCCAATATATGCTTCATTTCTTTTTAATATTAGTGGCTCTTTGTCTTCTAGTTTTAGGGCTGCATTTATTCCCGCTATTAGGCCTTGACAGGCTGCTTCTTCATATCCACTCGTACCATTTATTTGTCCTGCTGTAAAGAGATTGTTTAGTATTTTTGTCTCTAGACTTGGTTTTATCTGTGTTGGATAGATAGCATCATATTCTATTGCATAGGCATATCTTAGTATCTTTGCATTTTCCAGTCCTGGTAAGGAATGGACCATTTTCTCTTGTATTTCTTTTGGCATACTTGTTGAGAATCCTTGAATATATATATCATCATAATATTTGCTCTCAGGCTCTAGGAATAATTGATGTTTTTCTTTATCACTAAATCTTACCATTTTATCTTCTATTGAAGGACAATATCTTGGACCAACCCCTGTTATGTCATCTAGGCCTCCATACATACTTGATTTGCTTAGGTTATCGTTTATTATTTTTTTTGTTTCTTCAGTTGTGTAAATTAGATAGCATGGCTCCTGATTATTTACATCGTATATTGGTGGATTGGTATGGGAGAAGGTATAGTAGTTTTTGTCTCCATCTTCTCTTTTGGCCTTTGTGAAATCAATGGTGCTTCTATCTATTCTAGGTGGTGTTCCTGTTTTTAGCCTTAATATTTTGAAACCATATTTTTTTAGATTGTCTGATAGGTGCATTGATGGTTTTTCGTTGTGTGGACCACTTCTTGTTCTGGTATTTCCTACTAGAATATCTGATTTTAGATATGTTCCTGTTGTTAGGATTACGGCTTTTGATGTTATATTTGTCCCATCTTCTAATACGACTCCATATACGGTATTATCTTTTACGATTAGGTCTTCTACCATAGCCTCTTTTATTTCTAGATTTTTTTCTTCTCTTAGTAATTTTAGCATTTCTTTTGGATATGTTATTTTATCGGCTTGGGCACGAAGGGACTTGACAGCGGGTCCTTTAGCGTAGTTTAGCATTTTCATTTGGATTAATGTTTTATCTGCTACTTCACCCATTACTCCTCCTAGAGCGTCTATCTCTCTTACTATTATTCCTTTGGCTGAGCCTCCTATTGAGGGGTTGCACGGCATTGTTGCTATATTGTTTATGCGGCCTGATATTAATAGTGTTTTGTGTCCTTTTCTAGCAGAGGCAACAGCGGCTTCACAACCTGCATGACCTCCTCCTACTACTATTATTTCATAATTCATTTTTACACCTACTTTCCTAAACAAAATCTACTGAATAGTTCATCTAATAGTTCTTCTGTATATGTTTCTCCTATTATCTCGCCTAAACTAGACCAGGCATCTTTTAAACTTAGTTCTACTATATCTATGGGGCTATTTATGGTTATTTCTTCTTCTGCCTCATTTATGCTTTTTAGTGATTTTTTTAGTAGTGCTATGCTTCTAGCATTTGATAGATATGTTACATCATTTGTTATTATATCTCCTATACTAAATAGTCTTTTTATTTCTTCTTTTATTTTGTTTACTCCGATATTTTCTTTTACTGATATTTCTATGTAACTATCTAATATTTTTTTGTCTAGTCTTGTTTCTAGGTCTATTTTATTTACTACTATTATTTTCTTTTTGTCTTTTATTTTGTTTAATAGTTCTTTTTCTTCTTCAGTTATTTCTTCGTTATTATTTAATATATAAATTATTAGGTCCGCTGTATCTATAATACTTAGACTTTTTTCTACTCCTATTTTTTCTACGGTGTCTTCTGTTTTTCTAATTCCTGCTGTATCTATGATGTTTAGTGGAATGCCTCCTAATACTAATGAGCCTTCTACTATGTCTCTTGTTGTCCCTGGAATATCTGTAACTATTGCTTTTTCTTCTTCTAGTAATGAGTTTAGGAGACTACTTTTTCCTACATTTGGCTTTCCTATTATTCCTACTTTGATTCCTTCTTTTATGATTTTACTATCTTCTGATTTTTGGATTATGTCTTCTAGTTTTTCTTTAAACTTTTTTACATTTGGTAGAATACTGTTATTTGTTAATACTTCTATATCTTCGTATTCTGGATAGTCAATATTTACTTCTATATTGCTTATTATTTGTACTAGTTCTTTTCTTAAATCTTTTATTAGATTTGATGTTTCTCCTGTTAAGGTGTTTATGGATATTTTTCTTGTTGATTCTGCTCTTGATGATATTAAATCCATTGTGGCCTCTGCTTCAAGAAGGTCTATTCTTCCGTTTAGAAAGGCTCTTTTGGTGAATTCTCCTGGCTCTGCTAATCTAGCACCATTTTCTAATAATATTTCTAATACTTTGTTTGTTGTGGCTAGACCTCCATGACAATTTATTTCTACTATATCTTCTCTTGTAAATGTCTTGGGGGACTTCATTACTGATACTAATACTTCATCTATTTTTTCTTCTCCATCTTTTATATAACCATAATGTATAGTATGGGTGTCTACTTCTGTTAAGTCTTTTGTAAATACTTTACTTGCTATATTTAGGGCATCACTCCCACTTAATCTTATTATTGATATGGCTCCTGCTCCCGCTGATGATGATATTGCTACTATTGTATCTTCCATAGTATTCGCCTTCTTTCTTCCATAGTATTTTATCATAATATTTAAAAAAAAGAAAGAATTATTTTTCTTCTTTCAATTTTATTACTACTTTTCTATTTGGCTCTTCTCCAATTGATTCTGTATAGACATATTTATCATCTGCTAATACTGAATGAACGATTCTTCTTTCATATGAGTTCATGCTATCCATTGTTATTTCTGTTTTTGTTTTATATGCTTCTCTTGCAAGTCTTTTGGCTAGATATTCTATACTTTTGGCTCTTTTTTCTTTGTAATTTCCAACATCTATTATTATTGATAGTGGTTTACTTAGTTTTGAGTTTACCATTTGTCTTATTAATAATTGCATTGCTGTTATGTTTTTGCCATTTTTTCCTATTAGTATTGCATTATTATCAGAAAATATGGTAATTGATATATTTTCATCTCTTCTTCTTACTTCAAGATTTCCTTCGGCAGACATCTTTTTTATTATTTCGTTTATTGTTTCTTTTATAAATGCTATTATTTCATTTATGTTTAATACTTCTATTGTTACATTTTTCTTTAGTAAACCCGATTTTTCTTCTTCTTTATTTATTATTAAATCTTCTTCTGATATTTTTAAATCTTCTAATGCTAACTCTATTGCTTGTTCTCTTGTTTTTCCTTCATAATAATATTTTTTCATTACTTCTTAACCTTCTTTCTTTCTACTAATGCATTTTGTACTATTGTAAACACTGATGATGTTATCCAATATATTCCTAGTGCTACTGGTAAACTGAATGCCGCTACTAGAATCATTGCTAACATAAAGTAAATTGTTCCTTTCATTTGGGCTTGCATTGCAGTTTGGTCTTTTAATGTTTTTCTAAATGATAGATAAGATGTTCCTAGTATTAGTATTAAGAATAATACATATATATACCAAAGGTTAGACATTATTCCATGAGATATTGTTGTACCCATATCTAATTTTAAGAACTTATTTTCAAATATTACTGGAGTTCTATTTATTGCTTCTAAGAAAGCAAATAGTAGTGGTATTTGTATAAATGATAATAGACAACTTGATAATGGATTTATTTTATGTTTTGAATATATGGCCATCATCTCTTCGGCTTTTCTTTTTTGATCTTCTTCACTTGTTTTATCTTTATACTTCTTTTCTAATTTTTCTAATTGTGGTTGTACTTCTTTTAATTTCTCAGACTGCATAGCGGTCTTTCTAGTAAGTGGATATAATACTAATCTTATTACTAAACAAGATATTACTATAGCTAGTCCATTTGCTATTCCTTTACTTAGATTTATTTTTTCTAGTAATAGTCCGATGTTTATTATTGCCCATGCTAGAGGCTTTACAAAAATTGTAGTCCATAAGCCTTCATATTCGTCAAATGGTTTAAATGTTCCACATGATGGTAGTTTTTCGACATCTACATTGTTTTCTTTATATAATTCTATTACTTTTTCGTCAGTTGGTTTACATAATACATTTTCTGTTAATGCTTTTCCTGTTTCTTCATATTTTACTGGTTTTTTATCTTCTCCTGTTAAAGTTTTAGTGCAACCTGTTAACATCACTAAACTTAATATTATTAATATTATTTTTATTCCTTTTTTATTATTTTTCACATTCATCACCTACACTTATTAGTTTTAACAATTCTTTTTCTATTTCTTCGTATGTTAATTCTAATATTCCTTTCTTAATAATTATAACATAGTCATAACCATTATGCACGATTTTTTTATTATTATCGATAATGTTTTTTATCCTTCTTTTTATTTTATTTCTGATTACTGCTGTTCCTGTTTTTTTAGGAACTGTAATTCCATATCTATTACTATTGTTATTTTTACGATAGTAAATACTAAAATATTTACTTTTTTTTGATTTACTAGTATTAATAATTTCTGTATATTCTTCTGATGATTTTATTATTTCTATCTTCTTCATACTAAACTAATCCTTTCTATTATATAAATATATAAAAAGAAAAAAAGAAAACAAAATTATGTTTTATGCACATAATTTTTTTCTTTTTTTTGCTCTTCTGCTTTTTAAAACATTACCTTTAATTCTACTAAAGAAACCGTGCTTTTTAGCTTTTTTTCTATTATTAGGTTGATATGTTCTTTTCATTATATAATACACCTCCAAGTCAAATGCTATTTTATTATATATTTTTATTTTGATTATGTCAAGATATTTTCAATTTTTTATATTAATATATAGTCTAATGCTCGCATATCATCTCCTATTAAATATACATAATTATTGCCGAACTTTTCTTTTAATTCTTTTATTTTTTGTTCTACTTCTTCTTTATCTAATGAAAATATTTCTATATAATTTAATATTATATCGTTTATGTAATAGAAATGATATTCTTTTAATAGTTTATATATTTCTTTAAAGTTGTCTTCATCTAATCCTTCTAAATAACTATAATCATAGTTGTCTACTACCATGTTATAGTAGAAATCATCTAAATACTTTTCTAAAAACATATTATTTTTCCTTTTCTTTCTTTGTATATCTATTTATTAATTCTTCAAGTGTTACTTTATATCTTATTTCCATATTTATATTACTCATATTATAGATTGGATTTAATATACCATTACTAGTTACTAATATATTGTTATCTATAAGATACATTGTCTTTACATATAATTCTTGATATGATATATTTTGCACTTCTTCATATGGTATTTGATATTCTTCACATAGTTCATTCTTTTTATCTGCTTCTTTTTTTACACTCCATATCATACCTATCTTTTCTAATAATTTCATTCGTTCTTTATTTAATTTTCCATTCTTATAAGCTCGTCTTTGAACATAAATCCAAACTCCTAATTTATAACCATTTTCATTATAAGCTATTCCATCTAGTGTTTTAAAACTTTGTGATACTTCTAAATTGTTATATTTGTTAAAATATACCTTTGCTAGATTATATTTTTTCAGCCATTCTGTTTCAAACTTATCTAAAGAAAAACGCATACCTATTTTTTTCAATTGTTCTATTTGTTCTTTACTTAATTTTCCACGTTTAAATTCTTGTCTTTGATTAGCAATCCATATTCCTAAAAAATATCCACTTTCATCATAATTTATTCCATCTAGTGTTTTAAAACTAACTGGTGCTTCTAAATTGTTATTTTTTTCAAAATATGCCTTTGCTAATTTGTAATATTTTTCCCAATCTATTTTATTTATTTTATTTTCAAAGCGCATTCCTATCTTCTCTAGTAATTCTATTTTCTCTTTACTTAATTTTCCATTCTTGTAAATTTTTCTTTGTCTACTAATCCATGTTCCAAGGTTATAACCTTTTTCATCATAAGTTATTCCATCTAGTGTTTTAAAACTAACTATCACTTCTAAACTATTATTTTTTTCAAAATATACCTTTGCTAATTTGTAATACTCTTCCCAACCTATTATATTTTTTTTATTTTCGAAACGCATTCCTATTTTTTCTAGTAATTTTATTTTCTCTTCACTTAATTTACCACTCTTATAGGCTTGCCTTTGAGTAGTAATCCATTCTCCTAGATTATAGCCATTTTCAGCATAAGTTATTCCATCTATGGTTTTAAAACACTTCGATATTTCTAGATTGTTATCTTTTTCAAAATATACCTTTGCTAATTTGTAATGCTCTTCCCAACCTATTATATTTTTTTTATTTTCAAAACGCATTCCTATTTTTTCTAATAGTTCTATTTTCTCTTTACCTAATTTACCATTCCTATAGACTTTTCTTTGAGTATAAATCCATCTTTCTAAATTATAACCATTTTCATCATAAGTTATTCCATCTATGGTTTTAAAATTCTTTGATATTTCTAGATTGTTATATTTGTTAAAGTAGGCTTCTGCTAAACCATAGTTTTTCATCCATTCTTTTTCATACATATCTAAAGAAAAAAGCATACCTATTTTTTCTAATAACTTTATTTTATCTTTATTTAATTTCCTATTTTTGTAGTTTTGTCTTTGTTTAATAATCCACATTCCAAGACTATAACCATTTTCATCATAGTTTATTCCATCTAGTGTCTTAAATCTAGATGGTATTTCTAGATTGCCTCTTTTTTCAAAATATACCTTTGCTAATTTATAATTTTCTTTCCAACCTATTTTATTTTTTATATTATTTTTATTTTCAAAACGCATATCTATTTTATCTAATAATTCTATTTTCTCTTGACTTAATTTCCTATTTTTATAGTTTTGTCTTTGTTTAGCAATCCATACTCCCAGACTATAACCATTTTCATTATAATTTATTCCATCTAGCGTCTTAAATCTATATTGTATTTCTAAGTTGTTATTTTTGTTATAATATGCTGTTGCTAAATTATACATTAAGTTCCAATTATTTGGTCTTAGTCTGTCTCTTACATATCTTAAGATTTCAAATAAGTCTTTATT
>USIB01000061.1 GCA_900554615.1 uncultured Mycoplasmatota bacterium
TTACTTCATAGTCTTTAATTCTATTTAAATTACTTATAAAGTCTTTACTTATAAGTCTTGAAAACATCCCCCCCCCTAGTGCATATTTTCGTTTGGATGTTATTATATTCTTGTGACAACATTATGCGGGGATTTTTATAAATCTTACTCATTTGTAAATTATTTAGTACACTATAATTGCAAATTATTTTAGATTTCATAAGGGGATTCTCCTTTCATATTTTCTATAACAATTTTATCATAAACAAAACATAAATACAATACCCAAAATATTTGTAAGAGAGACAAATATCTTTGGCTCTCTTACATCACGGAAAACATAAACTTGTTTATGATTGAAGTGAATACTAATCTTCTATTCTAGTCTTATAATAATAAACACCATATGCTAAAGCACCAATACCAATAGTCCAAGCAAGAAACATCATAACATCACCAGTTTTATTATTCTTATCTATTTCCTCATCAGTTTTATCACTCTTTTCCCATTTAGCATATAAAGTAATATCACTAGTAATCTTAGTATTAAAATCATATTTATTCTTATAATCCTTATCAGTATACCAACCAATAAAAGTATAGCCTTCTCTTACAGGATTACTTAAAGCCGAAACCACATCATCTTTAGTAACTTCTTTAACAGTATCACTAGTAGTACCATCATTATAATTAAAAGTAACCTTATAAGTCTCCTTAAGAGTAGCACTATAACATTTAACTCCCTTATCACTTACAGTACCATCTAAATCACAAATAGCCTTAGGATTATCTTTCTGACAGGATTCTAAAGTATTATAATTACACTTAACTTCAGGAGCTTTAGTACATTTATCACTACTAGTAACAGAACTAATAAATGACCATTTACCACTACAAGTATCTGTAGGTAACCCAGAAGACCATTTAAAATCTCCACTAGTAGAACAAGAATAACAACCAGTTTTTAAAGTCCAATCAGCATATGCAATAACATCATCACTAGAAGGACATACATAATCATCACCACTATTATACTTCTTATTATCAATATTCCAACCATTGAAAGTATAACCATCTCTCTCAGGTACAGTAGAAGTAATTTTACCAGTCTTTTCAATCTTAGTATCAGAAATACTACCAGTTCCCCCATTTAAATTATATTTAATATTACAAGTAGTAACAGGTGCTTTACATTCACTACTAGAAGTAATATCATCAAGTGTAGTCCAACTTCCACCATTACAATCTTCTGTTGGTTGTGTAGTAACCCATTGATAAAATTTACCACTACTAACACTTCCAACACAATGATAACATTTATAAGTAGGTGCCTTACAATTTGCTTCACTAGTTACATTACTATCAACATTCCAAGAGCCACCACTACACTCTCCCTCAGGACTAGCAGTCCATTGATAATACTTACCATTGCTTGCCTGTCCAGTACAATAAAAACACTTTAAATCACCATCAGTAATAGCATAACTACTTCCCATACTACTAATACCAAAATATCCAACTGATATAGCAAGTACTAACGCAAAAATACCATACATAAATCTTTTCTTTTCATTATTTTTCATATTCATAACTCCTTCTATCTTACATATAAATGATATCAAAAAAATAAATAATTTACAAGTACTTTACGCAAATTTAAAAAAAACATAACCTAAGTTATATTTTTTAATATATTAATATTTCTTTTAAGTTTAATCTTATAAATACAATGTCCCTTTATACTACTAATAATATCAACTAAATTATCATATTCCATCTTACATTTATCTCTAAATAAATCACTATTTTTTCTCATTAATATAGGTCCTAAATAAAGTTCTTTATAAGAATATCTTCTTTTGCCCTTAATAAATTTAATAATAGTATAAATCTTTCCTCTATCAAGAACAAGTTCTTCATCATCAATATAATAACCTAAACTAGTAACAGTCTTTCTAAGTAAATAAATATCAGTATTACTCTGAATAATAATTTTATTAACATTAACAAGTTTATCAACATCACTCTTAAGAAAACCAGTAATATTATTAGCCCCCATACCAGCAATCACAATAGTATCAACATTATCATTATTTTCAATAACCGATAATCCATCACCAAGTCTAACATCAATTCTATCTTCTAAATTATATTTAGATATATTCCCTCTAGCGGACTCCAAAGCATTCTTATTAACATCACTAGCAATAATATTTAATTTCTTATATTTATTTGCCAAAAATATAGATAAAAGTCCGTGATCACAACCAATATCAATCACGGATTTATCATTTTCATCTACAAAACTAGCAACTACTTCTAATCTTTTAGACAACTTATTCATTTAAGAAATCCTTTAACTTTCTACTTCTAGATGGATGTCTAAGTTTTCTAAGAGCCTTAGCCTCAATCTGTCTAATTCTCTCTCTCGTAACACCAAACATTTGCCCAACTTCTTCTAGTGTTTTAGAAGATCCATCATCAAGACCAAATCTTAGTCTAAGTACCTGTTCTTCTCTTTCAGTCAAAGTAAGTAAAACATCACTAATCTCTTCTTTTAACATTTCATGAATAGTAAAATCTTCAGGAGACATATTACTTTCATCAGGAACAAAATCACCTAAATGTGAATCTTCTTCCTCTCCAATTGGAGTTTCTAAAGATACAGGGTCTTGTGCAATCTTAACAACTTCTCTAATCTTTTCAGGACTCATACCCATTTTTTCAGCAAGTTCTTCATCAGTAGGTTCTCTATTAAGTTCAAGTGTAAGTTGTCTTTGGAATCTAGATAACTTATTAATAGTTTCAACCATATGAACAGGAACCCTAATAGTTCTAGCCTGATCCGCTATCGCTCTAGTAATGGCTTGTCTAATCCACCAAGTAGCATAAGTCGAAAACTTATATCCCTTATTAGCATCAAACTTTTCAACAGCCTTCATAAGTCCAATATTACCCTCTTGTATTAAATCAAGAAAAAGCATTCCTCTACCAACATATCTTTTAGCAATAGAAACAACAAGTCTTAAATTAGATTCAGCAAGTCTATTTTTAGCCTCTTCATCACCATTAGCAATTCTTTCTGATAACTCAGTCTCCTCATCAAGAGAAAGAAGACTAATTTTACCAATTTCTTTTAAATACATTCTAACAGGGTCATTAATAGTAAGTTCTTTAGCAATATTATTATCCTTTAAAATATCCTCTAAATCACCACCTGAATCTTCTTCACCATCATCATCTAAATCAGATTCAGATACAACACTAATATCATTTTCCATAAGAGCATTATAAAGTTCATCAAGTAAATCACTACCAATTTCAAGTCCCTTTAACTCTTCTGCTAATTCCTCATAAGTAATAAAACCAAGTTCCTTACCCTTTTTAATTAAGTTCTCTTTTCTTTGTTCAAAATCTTTAATTTCTGATACCATTTCTAAATCCTCCCCTTATCTTCATAATTTCCATTGATATTTCTGCCTGTTTTAATGGATCTTTCTCTTCCTTTAACTTCTTATTTAGATTATTAATTTTTACTTCTCTATGATAACTATTCACAACAAAAATATAATCTTCAATCTCTAATTCCTGAAAGTCCTCTTTAATATCCATAGCAATAATATCTTGAAGCGTTTTAAGCATTTCCGCACGATCAGATATATAACTAATAAAATCAGCAACATTTATTATACCATATTTATGAAAATAGTAAATAATTTCATTAGATAAATCACGAATATTTTTATCTGGAAAATATCCAACACTATTCTCAACCATATTAAGTACCTTTTCATTCTTTAACATATAGTAAATAAGACTATTTTCAGCCATCACATATTTATTATAACTCTTTTTAGGTTTAACAACCTTAATAACCTCTTTTTTATTCTTAACTAACTTTTTATATTTATCCCTAATAGTCTCATAATCAATATTAAAATTATCAGATATTTTCTTTAA
This sequence comes from uncultured Mycoplasmatota bacterium, assembly GCA_900554615.1. Lineage (GTDB taxonomy): Bacteria > Bacillota_I > Bacilli_A > RF39 > UBA660 > CAG-302. The sequence continues at coordinate 3,940 of USIB01000061.1, forward strand.
ATTAAGTTCAATAACTATATCATCTTTTTCATTAGTAAGTTCCTTTAAAGCACTATTAATATAAGAAGAAACATCTTTAATATTCCCAAAATTCTTATTCTTCTTTAGTAATTCCATTTTATAATCAATAAGATTAATACCAGAATTAATTTGTGCTAAAAAAGAATCCTTACCATTCTTCAAAATATATTCATCAGGGTCCATATTATCAGGAAGTCTAACTATTTTAATATTAACACCAGAGTCTTCAAATAATTCTATTGCACTAACAGTAGCCTTCTCACCAGCAGCATCTCCATCAAAACACAAAACAACATTATTAGTCATATTTCTAATAATATTCTTATGGTCTTTAGTAAGAGCAGTTCCCATTGTAGCAATACAATTATTAACTCCTATCGTACTTGCCCTAATAACATCCATCTGTCCTTCCATAATAATAACAGTATCATTTTTTTTAAGTTGCTCTTTAGCAATATGATAATTATATAATATCTTTCCCTTTTTAAACTTATCAGTTTCCTTAGTATTAACGTATTTAGCAGTATCTCTAGTATTATATATTCTACCAGAAAAAGCAACTGGATTACCACTCAAATCATAAATAGGAAACATAATCCTATTAATAAAAATATCATGTCCATTGTCATTAGTAATACCATATTGAACAAGTTTATCAATACTATATTTCTTACTAACCAAATAATCAGTAATAGATACTTTCTGAATAGAAAGACCAATTCCAAACTTCTTTATAGTATCTTTATCTATATTTCTCTTCTCTAAGTATTCTATAGCATTCTTACCTAAATTAGTAAATAAACTATTTTGATAAAACTTATTTGCTAAAGAATACGCATCAAAGTATTCATCTCTTTTCTCACTATAAGAAACATCATTTCCTACATTAATACCAGCCTTCTCACCAAGAAGTCTAACAGCCTGCAGAAAAGATATTTTTTCAAAATCTGCTACAAAAGTAAAGACATTCCCACTAGCACCACAAGAAAAACAAGTATATATTTGTTTATCTGGACTAACACTCATACTAGGAGAATGGTCATCATGAAATGGACAAACACCAAAATAATTTTTTCCTTTTTTTGTAAGATTAACATATTTAGATATAACATCAACAATATCAGTTTTATTTCTTATCTCATTCATAACCTCATTACTGATATAAGACATAGATATCACTTCCTTACAAAAAGCCAATATAATTATATAACAAAAGATTTTTTTTGTAAAGCAATTTTCTACATTTTATTTATCTAGCCGAAAATAAAGAAGATATTTACCTAAATATCCTCTTATTCAACAATCAATTGATATGGATTATTTTGAGTACCTGTACCAACATCATTTATCTTAACAGAATCATCTAAAAACAAAGTAGGAACAACACCCTTTTTACTCCACGTTCTATCTTCATCATAACCAACTCCACTAGAACCCTCCGCCTTAAATGACCACACTTTTTGCTTTTCTTTTGAATACTGTGTTAAAGTCCAAGCATTATAAACTAAACTATGTAACCAATTACTATCAATGCAAGTAAATGGTAACATAGCAATAGTACATGCACTCGAAGTTAAATCCGAAGCATAACCAGCATCACTAATATATGGTAATCCAATATAAGTATCTATAGTTGTTGGATATCCAGAAACAGCAACACTAGTTCCTCTTTCCGCTTGATAAGAACCATCTACTGCAAGCAAGCCACTTGATATACCACCAAGATTCCAAGTAACCTTTTTAACTAAACTTCTTGTATTTCTATTTCTTAATCCAATTTGTGCCATATTAAGTTCCGTAGTATCAGTTGCACCAATTAAAGAATAATAAGTAACTGTACCAACAATATCTCCATTATAATATTTATTATTTAGTAAATCATTCAAAGAAGATGTTTTCCAATTACTACTAAAAACAGTAGAAGAAGAATTAACATTTTTCTGTTGGTCCCAAGATAAAGAAGCTAGACTTCCACTTCTAATTATTTTAACTTTACCATCAAACACTCCTACTATTCTCCACACTTCACAATTAGTAGTAGGATACGAAACACAATTAAAGTACACATAATTATTTGGACTTGTACCATAATATCTTATATTACCACCATCAATATCTGTATCAGAACTACCTAATCTATCATTAATAAGTGATAAAGATTCAACTCTATTATAAGTAATTTTATTATACTCAAATGATGATTTAGTATTAGAATTATATAAATTAGTAATATATGTAGCAAGTGGTGTTCCTGTACTAACAGTATGACTATAACTTTTAGATGTATTACCATTACCTGCATTATCCGTACATACTCCTGCACTAACAGCAATAGTTTTAACTCCATCTGATGAGTGAGTTACTACTAAAGTATATTTACTATTACTAACTTTAGTAAATGTACCACGAGTACCCTCACTAACGCTAATATCGCTCGAAGTAAATCCAGTAACATCTTCACTAAATGTAAATGTATAAATAATTGTTCTAGAGGAAGAAGTATTAGCACTTATAGTAACACTAGGTTTAACAGTATCTATAGTATGACTAAAACTGCCTTTAGCATTACCATTACCAGATATATCGATGCAAACATTATCATTAACAGTAATAGTTTTAGCACCATCTGATGAATGATTAACAACTAGAGTATACACTCTATCACTAACTTTAGTAAATGTACTTTTTGTTCCTTCACTAACACTAATATCATCAGTAGTAAAACCACTTACTTTCTTACTAAAATTAAAAGTATAAGTAACACTTCTTGAAGAAGAAGTATTCTTACTAATTGATACTGTTGGTTTAACAGTATCAATATTATTATCATTAATAAGTATCATTTTATCAGACTTAATAATATTACCAGAATTAGATAAAACACCAATAGTTACATTAACTTTAGTATTACTATTATTCTTAACCTGAATATAAACCTTTTTAATAGAATTACTATTAATACTACCAGTAGGAGTATTACCATCACTAAAACTACGAGTAACACCTACTTCAATATCACTATTATCACTAATATAAAAAGATGAATAATTAAGATTACTAGAAGTAATATTGTTAATATTAATAACAATTACTCTAAAATCATTAGCTTCAATAGAAATATCAATAGTATCAATAACCTCTTCTTCACAAGTTAAAGTAGTATTAATAGTAATAGGATTATCAATAGAAATATTACTAGTAAACATAGCATAAGTAGAACCAATACCTAAACCAATTAAACCTATAGTAATAATACCAATTAAAAATAAAGTTTTAACACTAACCTTCTTCATATACTTCCCTCCAATACCAAAAAGACTATGAAAAATCCCTAGTATTTCTACTAGTTAATTTCATAGTCTTTTATATCTTTAAAAATCCTTGTAAGTCTTTTATTTATAAGGAGTAAAATAACCCCCCCCCCTACAAATGTACAGGTTATGGATGTTATTATATTCTTGGGACAGCATTATGCGGGGGTTTCTACAAATCTTAAC
>USIB01000062.1 GCA_900554615.1 uncultured Mycoplasmatota bacterium
ATTCATTTCTAGACTATAGGCTAGAAATGACATGAAATGACCTTGGCATTTCATGAAAGGTAGAATAAAATAAACGATAATACTTACTTAAATATAATTATTACATAGATTATTATAGGGAGGGATAGTATGAATCCTTATGATAAGATAGATAAAGATAAGAAATGTATATGTAATCCTGTTATTATTGGAATGACTGGTCCTCAAGGACCTATAGGACCACAAGGTCCACAAGGATTAATTGGTCCAACGGGACCGCAAGGCGAGAGGGGAGAGACTCCTACTAGTAGTAGTGAAGGGATATTCTTTGCTAGTTATAATGATACTAATGATATAGAAGCAATGATTATTAATGAGACTTGGTTAGTACCAGAACCTAGTGGATATTTTATTGTTCCTAATAATACTGAAGTAGAAGTAGTACCAGGTATTTATGAAATTGATTTATCAGGATATATTGATGGGGTAGATAATACTCATGGTGGTAGTTTTTATTTAGTAGATAGTACTGGATCTGCGGTTAAAGATTTAACTTTTGAATTACTTGAAGGTAATATTAGTAAGATGTATTTTAGTAAGAGTATCTTATTTAGATTTGAAGATGATACTATACTTGAGGTTATGACTAATTTAACGGGAGATATTAATACTTCTAATGTAGAAATAAAAGATGTTACTTTACTTATGAGGAAGATACATGAGTAAAATATTTTATATTATAAAATAAAACTTTATACTTTGTTATATCTTGATTTACATAAAAAAATACTATATACTTTAATAGTGGGTATATAGAGGTGTAAAAGTGGATAAAAGAAAAGAAGAATTTAAAAAGCATTATGAAAATTATGATATAGAAGAGACTGCTATTAAGAGGAAGTATTATCATTCTCTTAGAGTTATGGATTTATCAATATTGATAGCTAAATATTTAGGTTTAAATAATAAAGATATAACTCTTGCTAGTTTTATAGGGTTATTACATGATTATGCAAGATTTGAACAATGGACTAAGTATAAAACTTATAGTGATAAAGATTCTATTGACCATGGTGATTTAGCAGTAAAAAGATTATTTGAGGATAATGAGATTATTAATTATGATTTAGATGTTAATGATTATGAAATAGTATATAATGCTATAAAATATCATAATAAGATTACTATTCCTTATTCACTTGATAATAGAATTAAGTTATTTTGTAAAATTATAAGGGATGCTGATAAGTTAGATATATTCTATCTAAGAACTAATAAGAGTTTTGTTAAAGAGGGTGGAGATATATCTTTGAAGATAGAGAATGATTTTTTTAATGAACAATGTATAAATAAAATGGATGTAATAAGTTATAATGATGAGGTTATATCTGTACTTGCTATGATATATGATTTAAACTTTGATTATAGTTTTGAGTATTTAGATAAATCACAACTACTAGAGAAAATGTATTCTGTACTAGAAGATAAGAAAAGATTTGAGAAATATTTTGACTATATTGATAAATATATAAAAAGAAGAATGGGTTAAGATATTTAATATCTTTTTTTGCCATTTCAACCTTAAGTAAACTTAAGTTTTCCATGGTATGAGCAAGCCTTGTTGTCTTGCTCATAAAGCTTATGGATTTTGACATTAAAACAATATTCTGCTATAATCAGTAGTGAAAAGAACTTGTATCACTGCCCGTTTAGGACGTTTGGAATAGGATTTAATATCATTATCCTCAGTGACAGAGTTCTTTTCTTTATTTTAAGTATTGCCCCGAATATAATAGATATGACCCATATTCATTTCTAGACTATAGGCTAGAAATGACATGAAATGACCTTGGCATTTCATGGAAGGAAGATAATAAATAATCTTTACTTTAATAGTTATATTTGATATAATTAGTAAGAAATGAGGCGGTATTATGAAAGTTAAATATACATTATTACATAAAGATAAAGATACTAAGGCTAGATATGGAACATTAGAGACTAACTATGGTAAGTTTGAGACTCCGATGTTTATGCCAGTAGGTACTCAGGCTACGGTTAAGACTCTTGATCCAGAAGAAATTAAAGAGATAGGAGCAGGTGTTATATTATCTAATACTTATCATTTATGGCTTAGACCAGGAGAAGATATAGTAGCAAAAGCAGGAGGACTTCATAAGTTTATGAATTATGATGGACCTATTCTTACTGATTGTGGTGGTTTTCAAGTATTTAGTTTAGCCAAACCAAAAGATATTAGTGAAGAGGGAGTAGTATTTAAGAGTCATATTAATGGAGAGAGATTATTCTTAACACCTGAGAAGAGTATCGAAATACAAAACAAACTAGATAGTGATATTGCTATGAGTTTTGATGAATGTCCTCCATATCCTGTTACACACGAGTATATGAAGAATAGTGTTGAGAGAACTATTAGATGGGCTAAGAGAGGAAAGGCTGTTTTTAATAATCCTAATCAAAGTTTATTTGGTATTGTACAGGGAGGAGAATTTGAAGATTTAAGAGAATGGTCTTGTAAAGAGACTGTTAAACTTGATTTTGATGGTTATTCAATTGGAGGTACTTCAGTAGGAGAAGATAAACCGACGATGTATAAGATGATTGAATATGGTATTAAATATTTACCAGAAGATAAACCTAGATATTTAATGGGAGTAGGAGAACCTACTGATTTATTTGAAGGAGTAGAAAGAGGAGTAGATATGTTTGATTGTGTACTTCCTACTCGTCTTGCTAGACATGGTCATGCATTTACTAGAGATGGTAAGATTAATTTAAGAAATGCTAAGTATAAAGAAGACTTTACACCAGTAGATAGTACTTGTGACTGCAAATGCTGTAAGAATTATACTAAGGCTTATATTAGACATCTACTAGTGGCGGATGAAACTTTAGGTCAAAGACTTTTATCTATTCATAATTTAAGATTCTTAATTAGAATTATGGAAGAGATAAGAGAGGCTATTAAAAAAGATAGATTCTTAGAATTAAAAGAAGAATTTTATAATAATTATAAAAAGAAATAATATACTTATTAAGAGGTGAAGGGTAAGATGAAGAAAATATTAAAGATTAATGGAATGAATTATTTGGTATTAATATTTTTTGAGGCGATGTTTGCTCTCATTTCTTTTGATATTTATTCAAGAGAAGAAGTATTTAGTATTCTTATATATTCATTATTTTCTTCTTTTGTTATGACTATTTTAATGACTATATGGAGTGAAAAGGTAAATAGAATATTTGGTTATATTATATATTTTGTTTTATGTTTTTGGTTTGCTTTAGAAACTGTATTTAAGGCATTTTTACAAACTTTTTTCTCTTTATCTTGCTTTAAATTATCTGACCAGGCAATGAGTTTTGCTGGAGAGACTGTTAAAGTTATTGTTAATAATCTTCCATATATTATTTTATGTTTTCTTCCTTTTATCTTACTTATTGTTTTTAGAAGGAAATTAGATTATGATATAAAAGGTAATAAGAAATATTTATTTAGTTATATTATTCTTATTCCATTATCTTTCTTATCTTATAGATTATATATTAATAGTACTAAGAATAATGATAATATTTCTTTATATGATTTATATTATGATATTAATAATATTCCTCTTAGTATTCAGAAGATGGGAGTATTATCTAGTACGGGGTTAGATGTATATAGAACTATATTTGGATTTGAAGATAAGGTAATTGAAGTTAATTATGAGGAGAATGATGATACTAGTGAATTATTTGTTTATGATAAGAATAATCTTGATTTGGATTTGAGTAGTGATAAATTAAATAAAGATATTAAGAAATATATTGAAGATAATCCTGGTACTAGTAAGAATAAATATAGCATGATGTTTGAGAATAAGAATCTTATCTTTGTAGTAGCAGAGTCTTTTAGTGAGATTGGGGTAGATGAGGAGAGGACTCCTACTTTATATAGGCTTATGCATAATGGGTTTACTTTTGATAATTTTTATGTACCTTATTATTTATCGACGATTGGAGGAGAGGCTCAATCACTTACGGGTTTATATCCTAATTATGCTACTTTGACTAAGTGGAAGAGTGGAGAGAATAGTTTTCCTTATGGACTAGCTACTGTATTTAAAGAGAAGGGGTATAATACTTATGCTTATCATGCTCATAATGGTTATTTTCAGAATAGATATAAATATCTTAAAGCATTAGGTTTTGATAATTTTAAGGCATGTAATATTGGGCTTGATATTAACTGTAATATGTGGCCTGAGAGTGATATTGAGATGATTAATGCTAGTATTAATGATTATATTAATAGTGATAAACCTTTTATGACTTATTATATGACAGTATCAGGACATCTTGATTATACTAAAGATGGTAATAGTATTGTTAGTAAGAATTGGGATTTGGTTAAAGACTTGGATTATAGTGATAAGGCTAAATCATATATTGCTACACAGATTGAACTTGATAGAGCAATGGAAATATTAATTAAAGGATTAGAAGATAAGGGTATTCTTGATGATACAGTGATTGTTCTTCTAGCGGACCATTATCCTTATGGTCTTACATTAGATGAAATTAATGAACTTTCTAGTTATGAAAGAGATGGTAACTTTGAGATTAATCATAATGCTTTAATTATTTATAATAGCAGTATGAAGAATGTTAATATTACTAAGACTGGTATGCCTATTGATGTTTTACCTACGATATATAATTTATTTGGTATTAGGTATGATTCCCGGTTACTAGCGGGTAATGATTTATTATCTAATAGTGAGGGTATGGTTATTTTAGATAATTTATCTTGGATTACTGATAAGGGTAGATATGATAGTTTAAATAATAAGTATTATGGTGATATTGATAATACTTATGTTAATAATATTAATAATATTATTCAAAATAAGATTATTTTTAGTAGAAATATGATTATGTATGATGGTTATAGATATATTAAAGAGAAATAGTTTCTCTTTTTCTTTCACTCTAATTCTTAGTATTAGAGTGTTGTTGTTAGCCTAAAGGTAGTCTAACAACAAGATATCAACCATATTTATTATATTTGGGGTTAATACTTTTTTAATAAAGAGATGGTATAATTATCTTTTTTAAATACATCTTAATAATAATATTTAAAAAAATAATCTTAAAATAGTGATTATTATTTAAATATTTGTGAAAAAATCACAAAAATAGTAAAAATAAGTGTACTTTTTGATATTTTTGGTATATAATATCTATAGGAGGAGAGAGAAATGCTTATAGAATTTAGTGTTAAGAATTTTTTATCTTTTAAAAATAAAGTAACATTATCTATGGAAAAAGGTATTGGTGATGAAAATTTAGATAATGTAGTATCTATAAATAATTTAGAGTTACTTAAGACTTCTACTATATATGGGGCAAATGCTTCAGGTAAATCAAATATATTGAAAGCTATTACTTGTGCTATATTAATGGTGAGAAGTTCAAGTTTAATACCAGTAGGAGGAAAGTGGAATTTTATAAAACCATTTTTATTTGATGAGATAAGTAAAGAAGAGCCAAGTGAATTTGAATTTATATTTATTATGAATAATGTTAAATATAGATATTTCTTTAGTACTGATGAAAATAAAGTATATGATGAGGTATTAGATGCTTATTATACTCAGAAGCCTACAAATATTTTTACAAGAACTAAAACTAATAATTATGAATTTAGTGATGATAAGAATAAATTAGAAGCCTTAGCGTCGAATAATACCGAAAATAAGTTATTTTTAGCTACTGCTACTACATGGAATTATGATAAGACAAAAGATGCTTATTTATGGTTTGCTAACACAATAGATACTTATGATTCTTTTAATAATATTATGGATAGAGATTTAATTGATTATAGCAAAGATGAAGAAAATTTAAAAGAGTTTGCTTTAAAATTATTAAGAGAAGCTGATATATTAATAAAAGATATAAATGTTGATTATGAAGAAAAAGAAATGGATAATACTATGATGGATATGCTTGTTCCATCACTTAGAAGAAATGGTGAAAAATTTAAAATTAAAAATGTTAATATAGAACTTGAACATGAAGTTATAGATGATAATAATAATATGCATACTTATAAATTGAATTTTACTGAAGAATCATCTGGTACTAGAGTTTTATTTGCTTTTGCACCATTTTTGAAAAGAGCATTTGAATCTACTAAAGTTATTATAGTAGATGAATTAGAAAGAAGTATGCATCCAGCTCTAGTAGAATTTATAGTTAAATTATTTAATAATAAAGAAATTAATAAGGCTAATAGTCAGTTAATATTTACTACACATGCAATTAATTTATTAAATCTAGAATTATTAAGAAGAGACCAAATATGGTTTACAGAAAAAAATCCAGAAAATGGAGTTTCAGATTTATATCCACTTGATTCGTTCTCAGTTAGGAAAGATGAAAATATTCAAAAAGGTTATATAAATGGTAGGTATGGGGCTATTCCATTTATAAGAGATATTGATTTATGGCTAGAAGACAATTAAGACAAAATAAGAAAAAGCCTTTAATTGTTATCTGCTCGGAAGGTGGGAAAAAATCTTCAGAATATTATTATTTTAGAAATCATACTAATAGAAATTTAAGAATTCAGTTCTCTACAGGTAATAGTACTGACCCTGAAGGTATGTTAGAAGATTTAATGAAATATATGCATAATGAAGATATTGTTTCAGAAGATAACTGCAGGATATTTCTAGTACTAGATACTGATTTAGATAAAAAACGAATAAGTGAAATAAAAAAAATAGAACAAAAATGTATTGATAATAATATAGAAATAATTACTTCTGCTCCAACTTTTGAGATTTGGTATGTAATGCATTATCGTAATAACAGATTAATGTTTAAAACAAGTAAAGAAGTAAAAAAAGAATTACAAAGTTTAAATGGCACATATACAGAGAGTATGGATATGTATAAAATAATTAAAGAGTCAACTGATAGTGCTAGAAATATTGCGGAGTCTATTGAAAAGCGAATTATTAAGAATAATGAAAATTTATTATATTCAAATCCACACACAAGTATATATAAAATACTAGATGTGATTGATGAATTTAATGATTTAAATGAGTAGAAATAAATATATGTTAACTACTTTATAAGAAATTACAAAGTATTAGTGACTTAGAATGAGAAGGTACTAGTTATCTTCTTTTTACTATTTATAATATAAATAAGGAATTATTCACTCTAAAATATAATAGGTATATTGATACTCATTTATAGACTTAAAGGCTATAAATGACTAGGAAAAATCATAGATTTTCCTAGAAAATACTAAATTACAAAAAAAAGTTAAAAAAAGTCATTTTTTTACTTGATTTTCATATGATTATAGGGTATAATTGTAGGAGTGTGACTGGCTTAGATGTGCGAAGTTGCTGATACACCCGGTTAAGTTGTCAAA
>USIB01000063.1 GCA_900554615.1 uncultured Mycoplasmatota bacterium
ACTTTGTATATTTATATTGATAATAGTAGTAAGTTTAAGTTTACAGTTAATTTATTTAAGTGGATAAGATATGATTCGGCGGAACTATTTAATAATTTTGCTTATTTAATAATATTTTTATTTGGGTTATCTAATACTTTAGAGTATGGAGAAGTATATGCTTTGGCAATAACATTTGTGGCCTTGATAACAGATACACAATGGGATACAGCAGATGCTATGGTGGTAGCGGCTAATATAGATATAAGTAAGAATGAGTTTAATTATAATGAACATATAAATAATGCTTATAAGTTATTGTCGATATTATTTAGTACTAGTTTAGTTATGTTTGGAATATTATATTGGTTTTATGATTTAGATATAAGGATTACTATAATATATTTTAGTTTTGAGATAATTAATTTCTTGTTGTATCCAATGTATAGATTAAAGATTTGTTATTTACAGTTAGAGTATTCAGCTTTGAAGACAACTTCTAATAAAGTTATAGCATCAATATTAAGAATTGGCATGTCATTAATTGATTCTCCATTTTGTACAGGGTTAGGACAAGTATGTTCGTCAGTATATCAATTTATAATGGTTAATGTGATGTTCTATTTAAATTATCGAATTGACAAGAAGGGTAATGTTATAAGGAAATATAAAAAGAACGCGATTCTTTCATAGAAAATCGGGTTCTTATTCTTTTACTATTGGTTTAAAGTTTTCAATAGCACTTTTTAATTTAGGATGTCTTATTACAAAGTGAATGGTTGGATTGATACTTTTGGAGATAATTACATAATTATTATCAACAATATTAATAGAGATGTTTTTAAATGTTTGGTCATTATTGATAATTACGTGATAGTTTTTATTACTATAGTTTATGGTATCTTTTAAGTGTTCAAGATATTCATGATAAGTATAGGTTATTTTTTGATTATAAAAGATATTTTCAAGGGATAGAGATAAGTTATTAGTAAATTCATTTTCATAGTTATAAATAGTATCAGTAATTATATTATTCTTTAGAATATTATTAACATAGTTTTCTTCGTCTTGTTTATATTTTTTAATTTTAATAATATCTTCTTTACTTATTTTATTTCTTTTTAATATTTTATCTAGTAGTTTATCATTAATAGTAAACAGTGGTAGAGTATTTAGAGTTCTTTGACGGTTACTTTTTATTTTACTATCATTTAGTAAGAAAGTTTGATATAAGTCTTTATCTTTTTCAATATATATTTCCATTAGGGGAGTAGCTTTTTTAAGTAAATAGTTAGTTTTATTTTTATAGTATTCTATTTCTTTAGAATTACCTGTAAGATAATATTTTCCTTTATCATGATAACCTTTGATACATTCACCGTATAAAGCATAATTACCTGAAGTATAATTTAAGTGACCATAGATATTATTTTTAGGATCTTTAAAGTAATAGGGTGATACTTGACCAGTCATATATATAGGAATCCAACTTTCAAGTCCTAGCATCATTTCATTAAATGGGCGATCAAGATTATGAATGATATTTAAGTGAAGACCTTTTTTTAGACACATAGCAATACCAAACATCCATTTTTTACCAAATTCAATGTCTTTAGCCATATCTTCCATTGGCATGTCAGAGCACATAAAGATATCTTCTTTTGATTTAGATAAGACAGTAGCTTTTAAGAAATCAATTTCTGCTTGTTTCATTTCTTCTAAACCATAATAATTCTTAGTTTTAGCTTTATAAAATGGAATATTAGGTACTTTTAATTGATCAAATTTTATGGCTTTTATATAGTCATTTAAATCAAAATTATTTAAGTTATTTAAGAAGTCATTAATGTGATTATCTTCGTTATTATTAGAATTATTATTATTTGTTAGATAAGTAAATATTTGGTCAAATAGAGTATTGCTAGTAATATTATTATTTATTAATAAAGATAATTTTTTTAAGTTATCAGAGTCATTATATTTTAATACAATATAGTTAGCTATTTTATTAGAAAACGAGATAGGATCAGATGGTTTAGTTTTACCATATCTAATTCTTGATATATGTGATGAATCAAAGACTATATATTTAGATAAATCATTTATATTTATATTAAGAGTGATAATTAAGTTATTTAAGTTTTTACTTAATGTTTCATAATCAAAAGAATTATCTTCTTGGAGAGTACTTAATAGTGTATTCTTAATATCTTCTTTAGTATATTTTAGTTCTTGTTCAAGTGAGATATTATATAAAGTATTTATTAGTTTATTAATTTGGGTACTATCTTTTTTAGGAGTTCTTTCGCCACTACGATATCTACTTATTACTGATTCTGAAATACCTGAGTTTATAGATAGTTTTCGTGATGTACAATTTAGTTCTTTTAATAGTTTATTAAATTTGTCTTTAAATGTCATGTATTTTTCACCTCACTTTAATTATACTATATTTAGATAGAACTTGTCATTAGAAACATTGCTTTATTTGGCAAATTAATTCTAGAGAAATCAATCATATGTTACACTTTTTTTATAAAAGTCCTTTATTGCTTATATATTTCACATAAAAAGGTATTATGTTTGTCAAGACTGACGTAGTCATTCATTTTAGTCTTGATAAATTTAATATCCTTTTTATATAATTTTTTAAGCATTAAGGAAATTAAGTTTATATTCTTCTACAATTTGATTCGGGCTTTTAAATCCTAATACTTTTTTAGATATATTGTTGTATCTTGTATTATATCTTTTTATTTTCTTTTTTAAGTCTTCCACTGAGGTAAATTCATTTCTGCTATAAAATCTTTCTCCGTCTATTTTATGACTTCTTTCAACTTTTCCATTTTGCCATGGAGAATATGGTCTAATTCTTCGATGCTTCATTCCTAATTCTTCAATTGTAAGTTCAAACAATGTCGGTAAGTTAGTTTCCAATTTATTGTTTACAAACTCTGGACCATTATCAGTTTGTATTGTATTTATTTTTAATTTCATTTCCTTTTCTAGAGTTTTTATAAAGCGACTAGTATTTGTTACGCTTTTTTCATCTACTATTTCAAGTATTCTCTTTCTAGAAAACTCATCTATTGCTGTTATCTGATAATAATTTTTATCCATTGTATCGAATATTAAACATTCTTTAGGAACGTATTTAATATCAACTTGAACTTTATCTCCAGGATATTTTCCACGAATTTCCTCGTGTTTTGTATATCCTTTTCTTAACTTTACTTTTTCTTTAGGCAATTTGCTAATTTGCTTGACCATAGATCCATAACTTCTTGTATATCCTCTTTTTCTTAATTGAACATATACTTCTGCCAAGCCATCTATTCCATATCTAGACTTTATTTTTTTAATTAGTTCCAGCTCTTCAGTAGTATGAGCATTAGGATGAGAATGTGGCTTTCTTGATTTTAAAGCCAAACTTCTTACCGTCCCATCATACTTTTCTAATTGCCTATATATAAACTGTCTATTAGTATGATACTTTTTTGCAGCATTAGTTACACCGTTTTTTAAAGCAAATTCACATAATCTCTTTCTAAATCTCATTTCTTCTGTTATAATTTTCATTGATACCACTCTTTCGTATAATTTTGTCGTTCAACTTAATTATACCAGATGGTATCTTTTTTATTTAACTTTTTGTAACATATGTATTATAACTCAACATTTATTTAAAATAATTGGGTATTTGCATTAAGCAAATTATGACTAATTAATAAACTATATAGTAAGGAGGTAAAATGATTGAGTATTTTTTAAGTTTAAATCATATTGTACAAGCATTTTTAGCGACAACATTTACTTTTTTAATAACTGTTTTGGGGGCAGCAATAGTATTCTTCTTTAAGAAAGTAAATAAGACGTTTATGGATGGGATGCTAGGGTTTGCGGCTGGTGTTATGATTGCAGCATCATTTTGGAGTTTACTTTCGCCTTCTATTGAAATGGCTAATAGTCTTAATTTAAATAGTTGGTTAATTGCTACATTAGGTTTTTTATCAGGGGGTATTTTACTATTTATTAGTGATAAGATTTTTGATATTTTAGATAAAAATAAAAATAATAATAGTTCTAAAAAAAGAGTAATGATGCTGATATCATCAATTACTATTCATAACATACCGGAAGGATTAGCAGTGGGAATTGCTTTTGGATCAATTAGTTATGGTCTTGAGGGGGCAACAATAATTAGTGCTTGTTTGTTAGCGTTAGGGATTGGTCTTCAGAACTTTCCAGAAGGTAGTGCGGTTAGTATTCCTCTACTTCGTGAGGGTTATTCGAGAAAAAAAGCTTTTCTTTATGGAAGTTTAAGTGCCATAGTAGAACCAATATCTGGAGTTATTGGAGCATTACTAGTACTTAAAATAAGATTACTTCTTCCCTTTCTGTTAGCTTTTGCGGCTGGGGCAATGATTTATGTAGTAGTTGAAGAGTTAATACCGGAGAGTCAAACTAATGAGAAGAAAGATTACATGGCTTTATTTACGTTAATAGGGTTTTCTATTATGATGATTTTAGATGTAGCACTAGGTTAAAGAATAGTTATATATGTTAATTATTTCACTTATGATAAGTAGGAAGATGATTATTTTATAGTTAGTTAATATTTTATTTATAAGAGTAATAGTACTCTTTTTATTATAGATAATATCTTTAATTAAATAGATATTTAGTAATATTATTGTTATAAATAAAGGAATACCTAAAATATTATATTTAATTGCAGATATTAAATCTAGATTTAGTATTGATATAAAACTTCTTGTTAAGCCACATCCGGGACAAGGAATATTAGTTAGATATTTAAAAAAGCAAGGGATAGTTATTTCTTTTATTTTAATTAGATAATAACTTATACCCTCACCTAATAATATTAATATATAAATTATACGCATTAATCTTTTAGTGGATTGCCATTACCATCAACATTAATATTACCACATAAGATTAATATTCCCTCAATTAATCCCCATATTTCAGATACTACTGCTAATGTAAAACAACTTAAGACGCTTATTAATAATTGAGCCATAGCTTTATTTTTATTACCTAAATAAAAGTTATGAATACCTAAACTACCTAAAAAGATACCTAGTAATCCAGCAACTAATCTTGACTTAGCATTAGGATCAGTACTAGCATTATCTTTTAAACTAAAACCACAATGTAAGCATACGGCTTGTCCTTCTTCAACTTTATTTCCACAATGAGAGCAAAACTTTGCCATAACATCACTTCCTTACTTGGTATAAGTATACCACTTACCTACTATTTTTTCAATTGTTTTATTTTTTTTGTGTAGGCTTTTAAGTTGGGGAATGCTTCAGTTAATCTCTTATTTAACCAAGATAATGATTTAAACTTATCTTTAATTATTTTAGTTATTTCTTCAGTATTATCACCTTTAGTTAGTTTACCTACGGTACTTCTAAACTTAAACATAACAATGTAAGAAATAATATTATCTACTATGTATATTATAAATAATGTGATGGCTAATACTTTAATTACTGTACTTGAAGTTGTATCAATTACATTAATTATCATAGGGTTAATAAAGTACATTATTAATGTTCCACCAATACCAAATAACATGGCATACTCTAAACATATTCTTCCATTAATATTAAACTTTTTATTACTATAATCCCACCATCTAGCTTTAAATATTTTTTCCATAAAATAACTAGTTAGATATTCTAGAATAGAGCAAATAATTACTGCCATGCAAAATAGTCCAAGTGGTCTATCTAAATATCTTTTTAAGATAAACATAATAAGTAAAACACCTGAACCATATATTGGACAGTATGGGCCAATTAAGAAACCTCTATTAACAAACTTTTTACTATGACAATACGTTAATATAATTTCCATTAACCATCCAATAATTGAATAAAACATAAAGATTAAAAAGTATTTATAAATATTCATAACTCAACTCCTACATGTATAACATTGTACCAAAATATTATTTAAATGTCATTATATATTTACTAAATTATATTTAAGATAACAAAAAAAGATGACTTTATGTGGTCACCTTCTATGTTATGGAGTTAATTTTCTAGGCATTCCTTTTTCTTCATTATCTAACCAAACAATATCTCCAAATGGCATATTATGTTTAGCATATATTGCTTCTACTTCTTCTCTACTTACACCTTTGCTATACCATTCGAAATATCTTTGATACATACTACTTTGTTTAAATAACGCTACTCTACCATTTATAGTAAATAAATCTAAGATTTTACTTTCATCTTCTTCTTTAACTTTTTTAAAGCCAAATCTTTCTAAATCTAGTACAGCATTGAGCGTTTTTACTGAGAAAAATGAGCAAGATTCAATACCATCTTTTTTTTCAATAAAGTCCGTTAAATAAGATAATACTTTAAAGGCTTCTTCACGAGTCATTCCTTCAGGAAGTGTGGATGGGTCAAAAGCCCAGTCTATCATACCAATACCACTTTGACCATATCTTGAACCGATCCTATGATAGTTAACATAGTATAGTCGATATATGTTTTGATTTCCTATAGGATGATCTTTTAGATTAGTATAGAATTCTATATCACTTAATGATGATTGTACTGGTTCTGCTGGTGATATTGATTCTAGTAGTTTGTCTTTTAAAGCTATTAATTTTTCCTTAAGTGTTAATTTTTCTTCCATAGTAAGTTTCCTTTGCTTATTTAGTTCTTTTTCTTTTTCTAGTAACGCCTTTAAAACATTCTAGATACATATCCATTAATTCTCTATCAGTTCCTTCAATAAATTGATTATTTTCAATATCAAACAATACTTTTACACATGGATCACTATAATCAAAGCCTAGATTATATGCTGCTAAAATAGCAATATATTTAGAGTTATATCTCATCCATTCACGACTACATGAATAATTATGTGTATAATAAAAGCCAATATTTGTTTTATTCTCACCTGATATAAGATTTACTTCTCTCCATTTATACCCACCATCTGTTTTATCTTCTAATTCGAGTATACATTCATCACTTATTTGTATTGTTTCTTTACCTAAACTATATGCGATTGACATAGTAAAACCTCCTTTGTTTCAATATTATAACATACATTTTTAAAAGTTGAAACAAAATATTTTACACTATCTATTCATATACTTCTTAAAAAATAATCGTGAAATTGTGGTATAATTATATAAAAGAGAGTCTAGATTTATTTTTTAGAATGGAGTG
>USIB01000064.1 GCA_900554615.1 uncultured Mycoplasmatota bacterium
CTACTTGTGATAGTACATTAAATCAAAATAAATATTCTAATAAAACATTTAATGCTTCAATTAAAATAGAAGCAAGTACTAAGACTAAGAAAGAATTAGTTAGAACTAAAGCAGTAATTGGGGATATTTATGAAGATAATTTAGTAAATATGAAAGATTGGATATTATTAAAAAATTATCTTAATGGTACTGATAATTTGGGAGAACAAGCATTATTAAATGCTGATATAAATGCAGATGGAAATATAAATGAAGTTGATTATTTATTGCTTAAAAGATTTCTTGCAGAATCACATTATCAAAATACCTTACCAAATGAGCCAATTACAGATTATGTATTTTATGGTGATATAAATGAAGATGGAGTTGTTAATTCAAAAGATATTACAAGATTAAGACAATATTTAAATAATGTTTATGATATTTCGGAACAACAAATAAAAAATGCAGATATAAATGGGGATGGAAAAATAAATGCTGTAGATGTAACTTTGTTGAAAAAGTATATTATAAGCCCTAGTGAATACAATAATTGTTTACCTGATTCTCCAATAACTAATTATATTCTATATGGTGATATAAATGAAGATGGAGAGATAACTGGAGAAGATTCGACATTATTATCTAATTATTTAAATAATAATACTAAGATAAGCGACCAAGCGTTAAAAAATAGTGATGTAAATGGTGATGGCAAAGTAAATATAATAGATTTAGGTTTATTACAAATGTATATAGAGACTCCGGATAACTATACCAATACATTACCAGAAAAACGGATAACTAATTATACTATACAGTATGGAGATGTAAATGAAGATGGAGATTTAAATGCAGCAGATACAATTGCATTGTTAAACCATATAAATGGTAGTAATATTCGAATGGGGCAGACTTTACTAAATGCAGATGTAAATGGAGATGGAATTATTAATTCTATTGATGTGGCTTTGGTTTATAATTTATCGATGGGTTTAATAGATAGTTCAATAAATAAACCAATAACTGAATATACTTTATATGGAGATTTAAATAATGGTGGAATATTAGATAGTAATGATATTGATAAGTTAAGTAGATATTTAAATGGAAGTACAGGATTAGATAATCAGGCAAGAAAGAATGCTGATGTAAATGGAGATGGTGTAATAAATAATACTGATTTAACATTATTACAAAATAAAATAAATAGTTCTGCTAGTAGTTCAATTACTGCAACGACTGAACCTATAACATCTTAATAATTATAAAGAGAGTACTAGTTACTTTCTTTTTATTTGTATATCTCTAGGTTAGAAAGTCTACACCTTAAATATAATATCTTATGATAGTTCATATATAGACTATGATAATAGGCTATATATGACAAGATAAGACTATACTTAGGCTTATCTTGTATATAATGAAATATTTATAAAAAGCAATGATAAGATATTGCTTTTTTTTGTGTTTTTTGATATGATTATTCTAGGTGATAATAGATTATGAATAGTAAAAGTAGAAATGATGTTTTTTATTTTATTGTATTAGTACTTACTGTTGTTACTATGCTTATTGGTATTACTTTTACTTATTTATCTTTAATGTCAGCGGAAGATGATGATAGTACGAGAGTTAAAACTGGTACTCTTGCTATTAACTATGTAGATGGAGAAGATGTTAATAGTACTGGTCTTATTCCTAGAGGTGAGCCTAATCTTAATACTACTTTTGCTGTTTATAAAAAGAACTTTTCTGTTAGAAGTAGTGGTACTTTGGACCAAAACTTAGATATTTATATGTTTGTTACTTCTAATGAGTTTAAATCTGGTGATTTGATGTTTAGTATATATGATTCTTCTAATAACAGAATTGGTAGAGGAAGTATTCCTGCTAGTGGAAGAGTATTACTTACTTCTTCTAGTTATTTGAAGAGTAATACTACTAATAACTATACTGTTTTGATTTGGTTTCAAGATAATGGTACTAATCAAAATGCTGACGCTGAAAAGTCTTTTGTAGGTGGCTTTGATATAGTGGCTAATCAGATTATGCTTAAATAACTGCTTTGCAGTTTTTTTCTTTACTTATATTTTAATTTGATATATAATTTTTATAGGGTGTTTAATTATGAAGAGTAATTTTTATTTGTATTATGGTGATGATATTTCACTTATTAATAATGAAATTGGTAAATTAAAAAATAAAATTGGTATTAGTGGTGATATTATATATTATGATATTGAGAATATATCAGATATAGTTGTAGAGAGTTCTACTATTGGTATGTTTAATCCATATAAGTTTATAGTTATTGATACTAGTTCTTATTTTTCTTCAAAAAAGGATATGGATATGTCTTCACTTATCAATTATTTTGATAATTATAATGTTAATAGTTATTTAATTTTTACTTATGGTAGTTCTTCTATTGATAGTAGAAGAAAGTTGTTTAAATTAATTAGTGATAATGGTGTAGTAAAAAAACTTGAGGCTAATAGTGAATATTTAAATGATTTTATAAGTAATTATATTAAAGATAATGGTTATTCTATGGATATGAATAGTATGAGTTATCTTCTTAGTAGATGTGATAATAATATTGATAATATTAGAAATGAACTTGATAAACTTATGTTATATAAACTTAATGATAAGGTTATTACTAGAGATGATATATCTTTACTTACTATAGAAGATATTAATGATACAGTATTTGAACTTGTTAGTTCTATTCTTAAGAATAATAATGAAAAGGCAATGAAACTTTATTATAACTTTATTAATAATGGTATGGATGTTAGTCAGATAATAGCGGTTATTTCTAATCAGATTAGGTTATTATTTCAAGTTAAAAGACTTTATAATAGTGGTAAATCTAATGATGAGATTGCTAAGATACTTGAGTTTAAGAGTGTATATAGGGTTAAGTATTTACTTAGTGATTGTTATTATTATAGTGAAGGTGATTTACTTAAATATTTATCTAAACTGGCGGATATTGATAAAGCTATTAAAACTGGTAATGGTGATGGAAAATTATTACTTGAACTTTTTATAGCAAAAAAAGATATGTAGTTTGTTACATACCTTTTTTTATGTTTTCTAATAGTATTTGTTTTTCTTCATCAGTACTATTATTCCAAGATAGTTCAAATAGTACTCCAAGTCCAATTAAAATATCTTCTTCTTTTGAGGATATAGAGTCTTGGATTGATTTTTTTATTTCTTCTATGTTATCATCTTTGAAGTTTGATATTATGTATTTTCTTACATCTATGTTATTCATATTTATCACCATTATTATAATGCTTATTTATTTTTATTTTATACATTGAAAAACATTTGATAGTGTGGTATTATGTTTTTGGTGATGTTTATGTCTATTTATATTCATATTCCTTTTTGTAGTAGTATTTGTACTTATTGTGATTTTTGTAAAATAATTTATAATAGGAAATATATTGATGATTATCTTGATAACTTGGAAAAAGAAATTAGACTAAGATATAAAAAAGAGAATGTTAAAAGCATTTATATTGGTGGAGGTACTCCTAGTTGCTTAGAGGATAATGAACTTATTAAACTATTTAATATTGTTAAATTATTTAATATTGATGAAAATATAGAGTTTACTATGGAATGTAATGTTGAATCTATTACTGAAGAGAAACTTAAGATTATGAGTAATCATGGGATTAATAGAATTAGTATTGGGGTAGAGTCTTTTAATGATGATATTATTAAGAAATTAGGTAGACATCATAATAAAAAAATGGTATTTGATAAGATTAATTTAGTTAAGAAGTATTTTAATAATATTAATATTGATTTGATATATGCTGCTTATGATGATATTAATATTTTAAAAGATGATATTATGTCTTTTTTACAACTCAATATAGAGCATATTTCTACTTATAGTTTGATACTAGAAGATAATACTATGCTTAAGATTAATGGTATGGAGAATATTAATGAAGATGTTGATTACGATATGTATAAATATATTGAAAGTACTTTAGAAAGTAATGGATATATTCATTATGAAATTAGTAATTATGCTAAAGATGGGTATATGTCTTTTCATAATCTTGTTTATTGGAATAATATGGAGTATTATGGGTTTGGACTTTCTAGTGTTAGTTATATTGATAATAGAAGAATATTTAATACTAAGAATCTTTCTAAATATTTAAATGGTATATATTTGGATAGAAGTGAATATGAAGATAAAAATATTAGAATGGAAAATGAAGTTATGCTTGGTCTTAGAAGGACTAAGGGTATATGTTTAAAGGATTTTGAAGAGAAATATAATATTAAGTTTGATGATGTTTTTTCTATTTATGAATTAGTTAAAGATAAATATTTAATTATTGATAATGGATATATTAGAATTAATAAAGAATATATGTATATTTCTAATGAAATTATTGTTAGAATGTTTAAATGATGTTATAATTATTAGTGTTAGGAGATGTATAGATGGAAAAGTTTATTAAGGTTATTACTAGTAATAAGTTTTATTTACCTTTTATATATATTGTTATAGGAGTTGTTCTTTATCTTGTTGTTAGTAATATTGTAGATAAGATTATGGAAAGACATAAGAGTGGTAGAGGAAGAGATAAAAGAAAGGATACTATTATTAATTTATCTAAAAATATTTTTAAATATTTAATACTTATATTAGTTGTTTTAGAGATTCTTAAATTATATGGTGTTGATACTACTAGTATTATTGCTTCACTTGGTATTTTTGCAGCGGTTATTGGTCTTGCTTTTCAAGATATTTTGAAAGATTTACTAGCAGGGGTTTCTATTATTTTTGATAATAAGTTTGCTGTTGGGGATATGGTTTCTATTAATGATTTTACGGGAATTGTTATTCAATTTGGACTTAGGACTACTAAGATTAAGAGTTTTTCTGGAGAGGTTAAGTCTATTTCTAATTCTTCTTTTACTGAGGTTGTTAATTATAATTTAGCAGGATGTGATTTATATATTAAACTTAATGTTGCTTATAATACTAATATTGAGAAATTAGAAATGGTTTTAGAATCTATAAGGGATAAGGTCTTGGAGATAGAAGATGTTACTGATTATAAACTTTTAGGTGTTGATGAGTTAGGAGGTTCTTCAATTGTTTATTTAGTTGATGTTAGTTGCAGTGCAAGTGGTAGATTTTCCGCTAAAAGAAAGTTTCTTAGGTTAGTTAAGGATACTTTTGATAAAGAAAAAATAGAGATTCCTTATACTACAGTAGATGTTAATGTTAGGAAGTGATTTGATGGAAAAGATAGAATATTTTAATAAGGAATATAGTTATATAAAAGATAATAAAAAGAGGGAAGATGTTAAGTATTTGGTTAATAAATTACCTGATTACTTTTTTGAAATACCGGCTTCTAGTACTGGTAAGTATCATCCTTCATTTGCTAGTAGTGAACATGGTCTTGTTAAACATACTAAGGTGGCTGTTAGAATTGCTAAAGAACTTTTGGATAATCCTGGTCTTAATAATTTTAAGGATAATGAAAAGGATATTATTATTATGGCTATTATATTACATGATGGTTGTAAAAGTGGTATTGTTAAGGAGAATTATACAAGATTTGATCATCCGTTAATTGTCTCTCAACTTATAAAGGAAAATAGAAGTAGTTTATCTCTTAATGATGAAGAAATGGATTTACTTATTAGAGTTATTTCTTCTCATATGGGAATATGGAATAAAGATTATAATGGTAATGAGATTCTTCCTATACCTAAAGATAAGTATCAAAGATTTGTGCATATGTGTGATTATTTATCTAGTAAGAAGTTTCTTGATGTTAAATTTGATGGTATTGATATTAAGGACTAATAATTTTAGTCTTTTTTTCATATTATTATTTAGGTGACTTATGAAATATAGATATTTTATTCTTCCTTTGATTATTATTTCTTTAATTATATTTATTATTGATAATGATAAGAGTATTATTAATAAAGAGGTTTTTAGTGATAGTAAAGAAATTAGTTATCCTTTTTTTGATAATGATAAGATTGATAAATATATTAATAATTATTTAAATGAATATCTTGATGTGGATGGTAATGTTTTAATTGATTATGATTATGCTCAAGATAATTATAATTATTTTTTAACTTTTTATAGATATATTATATCTGATGGTATTGTTAGTAGTGATAGGGATAGTTTTTATATTGATATAAATAATAATTATATTAATAGAAGTTATGATAGTTTTTATGAGTATGATTTTGTTACTAATAGAAGTAATATTAGTAGTGATAAACTTATTGCTCTTACTTTTGATGATGGTCCTAATTATAATACTAATAGAATTCTTGATATTCTGAAGGAAAATGATGTTGTTGCTACTTTTTTTGTTCTTGGGAGTAGGATTAAAGGGAATGAATATATTTTAAAGAAAATGGTTAATAATGGTAATGAGATAGGGAATCATACTTTTAATCATTTACTTCTTACTAAATATAAAGAAGATAAAATTAATGATGAGATTAATAATACTAAAAATCTTATTTTTGAGGTTACTGGTAAATATCCTAAACTATTAAGACCTAGTTATGGCTCTTTTAATAAAACTATAAAAAGGGTAGGAGAGGCTCCAATTATTATATGGGATATTGATACTTTAGATTGGAAATATCATAATTCTAAAAAGATTAGTAATAGGGTTATTAGTAAAGTGAAAGATGGTGATATTGTTTTAATGCATGATATTTATAGTGCTACCGCTAATGCACTTGAGATTGTTATTCCAACTTTAAAGGATATGGGGTATACTTTTGTTACTGTTAGTGATTTGTTTTATTATAAGGGAATTACTTTAGAGAATGGTAAGGTATATGGTTATGCTAGATGATATTAGGTATTGTAATTATATTTATTTTATGTTATTATTTATATGTAAGGTAAAGAAAAGAAAATAGATTTGTCAAAGATTTGATTGATTAAAAGATCCCAAATAATTCGCAAATCAACAATATAGGAAAGGAGAATCCCTCTATGGATAGTTAATATTAAAAATGTATTAAATAAGGGAGTTATGTCAATATTTGGTACACTATTTATAGGGGGTTTCTTCTTTTTTT
>USIB01000065.1 GCA_900554615.1 uncultured Mycoplasmatota bacterium
AAAAGCTGGGGCTAATTTTGCCTCTAGTCCTAAGAGAATTAATATACATGCACTTGATCCAGCAATTATTGCTACTTGTCTTGCTTTTTCAGATAAAAACAAGGATATTGATTTGATAAAGATTCTTAATAAAACTAAATATGGCTCTGATGGAATAGGGGGGATTATTACTAAGGGTACTATGTATGTTGGGTATCCTAGATAATTATGACAATAGAGAAAATTAAAAATAATATAGATAGTAAAAAAGGAAATAATGTAAAGGTAATTTATAATGGTAGTAGAAATAAGAAAGAAGAATATGAAGGAATTATAAAAGAAGTGTATAATTATATATTTATTATTAAAACTGATGGTAATGAAGTTAAAAGTTTTAGTTATAGAGATGTTCTTACTAATACTATTGAGCTTTTTTTTGACAAATTATAATTTTTTTTCAAAAATATCTTGCTTTTCTTTTATAAATAATATACAATGTAGTTAGAAAGTATTTTCTAGAAGGAGTTGATTACATGGAGTTAAAACTTGACAAATTAGTCAAAATTGAAAAAAAAGAAAATTCAAAAATGAGAGGAATTGCTAAAGTTCTAATTGATGGATGCTTTTTAGTTGAAGATATTAGAATTTTAGAGGGTGATGAAGGGCTATTTATAGCAATGCCTAGTAAAACTCTTCCTGATGGAAGTCATAGAGATACTGCTCATCCAATTAATAAAGAGACAAGAAAATTATTTGAAGATTTAATTCTTGATGAGTATAATAAGACTGAATAATTAAAACTACTTTTTAGTAGTTTTTTTCATATTTTTATTTCTTTTGAATATTATTTTTTAGGAGGAATATTTTATGGATAAGGTTAAGGAAATTGACAATGGTTTTAATCATGGCATTACTTTAGTGGAGAGAAAAAATATTGGTGTTAGTGGTGTTAAAAAAATAGAGAGTTTTGATAGTGAGGAGTTTTTAATGGAGACTACTCTTGGTTTTTTAGTTATTAAAGGAAGTGAACTTGAAATTATTAAACTTGATACTTATCAAGGAAATGTTTCTATTAAGGGTAAAATTGATAGTTTGATGTATTTAGATAGTAATAATAAAAAAGATAATGATAATTCTTTACTTAATAAATTGTTTAAATGAGACTAGATATTCAAATTTTTTCACTTTTATATTCTTTTGGTTATGGTATAGTATTTTATGTATTACTTGAACTTAATCATAAACTTTTATATGAAGGAAAATTATTTTATAGAATTGTTATTTCTTTTTTATTTGTTATTTTTGCGTCTTTGTTATATTTTATAATTTTACTTAAAATTAATAATGGCATTTTACATCTTTATTTTTTTATTTCTATATTTACAGGTTATTTGTTATCTTTTGTCATATATAGAAAATTGGTTGTAAAATATAAGAAGGTATGATATAATGTCTTTGTAGAAAGGATGATGCCTATGGCTAAGAAGAAAATTAATAAAAGGGCTCGTACTAGAATGTTTTTTGCTTTTATTATTTTTGGGTCTATAATTACATCACTTAGTTATAGTTTCTTTTCAAATGTTAGTAAAATTATTGAGATTAAAAATGAGAAACAGGCTTTG
This sequence comes from uncultured Mycoplasmatota bacterium, assembly GCA_900554615.1. Taxonomy (GTDB): domain Bacteria; phylum Bacillota_I; class Bacilli_A; order RF39; family UBA660; genus CAG-302. The sequence goes on from USIB01000065.1 coordinate 1,602, forward strand.
AATGAAAAACTTGTTAGTTTACAAGATGAAGAGGATAAACTTAATTCGGATATTAAAAAATTAAAGGATCCTGAATATGTTGCTAGATATGCAAGAGAAAAGTATATGTATTCTAAAGAGGGAGAACTTATTATTAGATTACCTGATGATGAAGATAAATAAAAGAAGATACTATTTTTCTTTTTTAGGGTTCTATAATAAATAGTGTTGGTGAAGAAAATTACTAACACTATTTTTAGTAAAAAAATAGTCATTTATCAGAAACTTATGATACAATGTAATTGGTAAAAAATATCGAAAGGATCTGATTAAATGACTTATACTAATTATACCAAACTTATCTTAAATATTAAAGATGAAAATATATATTTTTATGAAAATTGTTTAGAAATTGTAAATATTAAAGGAACTAATACTAAAGTATTTCATGGCTACCTAACATACACTCCTGAATACTGTCCAAAATGTGGATGTGTTAATGAGTCACATGATGATATCATTAAATGGAATTGGAAAAGAAATTGTAAAATAAAAATACCTAAAGCATGTGGTTTTAATACGTTATTAGTTCTTGATAAGCAAAGATTTTATTGTAAGAATTGCCATAAAACATTTATTGCTACGACAGATGTCGTTGGCTTTCATAAACAAATATCAACTGATACTAATCTGAATATCAAATTAGAATTAATGGAAAAAGGTTCAGAGAAAGATATTGCCAAAAGAAATAACGTTTCACCTAATCATGTTAATCGAATACTTGATGAGATTTCTGAAGATAAATTAGTTAAAAACTATGGTACTTTGCCTGAAATAATGGGGATAGATGAATTTAATGCAACAAAAGATACTACTTCAAAAATGGCTTTTATTATTGTAGATCAAAATAAACATAATATTTTTGATATTAACAACAGTAGATTATCATTAGATATTGAAAAGTATTTCAGAAGATATTCCAAACAGGAAAGAGATAAGGTTAAGTTTATTACTATGGACTTGTATAACCCATATTATGTTTTGATGAATAAGCTGTTTAGAAATGCTACACTTGTTGCTGATAGATTTCATATCATACTTCAAGTAAGAAATGCCTTAGATAATACTAGAATAAAATTATGTAATAAATCAAATCCGAATTATAAAAGACTTAAAAAGTACTGGAAATTGATATTAAAGAATGAAGATGAATTAGATGATAATATAAAAAAATATAATAAACACTTTAAAAAGGAAATGACACAAAAAGAAATTGTAACTTATTTAATTAACACAAATAGTACTTTATATAATGACTATCAAGTATATCAAGGAATCATAAAATCAATCAATAAAAGAGGTAAAGAAAATTATTTAAATATAGTTAATAACAATGTTCACAATAAAAACATATCAGTAAAAATGAGAAAGGCATTAAGAACATTTAACACTATGGAAAAATACATTCTTAATGCTTTGGAATACGAATATTCTAATGGAATAGTAGAAGGAATAAATAATGTTATTAAACAAATAAAACACGCCGCTTGTGGATATAAAAAATTCAACCATTTAAAAGCAAGAGTAATGTTAATTAAAGGATTATATAATCCAATAAAATAAAATTAAAGAGAACTATTTCTAGTCCTCTAAATATCAATTCATTTATCATTAGTTTTTGGTCTTACCAACACTACTTGACAAAGAACCTTTTTTAGTATCTTCTTTTTTTGATGCCTTTTTATTTTTTTTGTTATCTTCTTCATTTGGTGTATTTGACTCTTCTTCATCTTTTTTTTCTGGTAAATGACCATTTTTTACTAAATAGTCTATTTCTTCTTTTGTTATTGTTTCTTCTTCAAGAAGTGTGTTTGCTATTAGTGATAATAGGTCTTTATTTTCTGTTATTATTTTTTTTGTTTTATTGTAGCAGTTATTGATAATTGAACGCATTTCTTCATCAATTTCATGTGCTACTGTATCTGAGATGTTTCTATTTTTGGTATAGTCTCTTCCTAAAAATGTATTTCCATCAGGTTCTTCAAGCATCATTGGCCCTAATGAACTCATTCCGTATTCAGTTACCATACTTCTTGCTATTTTTGTTGCTTTCTTGAAATCATCATGTGCACCTGTTGTTATTTCATTAAATGTTACTTCTTCTGCTACTCTACCACCAAGTAATCCACAGATTGATTCTAGTAATTCTTTCTTTGTGTAATTAAATGATTCTTCTTTTGGAGTCATCATTGTATATCCACCAGCATGTCCTCTTGGGATAATTGTTATTTTTTGTACTTCGTTAGCACCATCTAATTTTAATCCCATTACAGCGTGTCCAGCTTCATGAAAAGCTACTAATCTTTTTTCTTTGTCTGTATATTTTTTTGTTACTTTTGCTGGTCCCATTAATACTCTGTCAGTTGCTTCGTCTATTTCAGACATTGTAATTGCTTTCTTTCCTCTTCTTACTGCTAGAAGTGCTGCTTCATTAAGTAGATTTTCTAGATCTGCTCCAGAGAAACCTGGAGTTCTTCTTGCTAGGAAATCTAATGTTATATCTTTTGCTAGTACTTTGTTTTTAGCGTGAACTCTTAGTATTTCTTCTCTTGCATTTTTATCTGGTAAACTAACTGTTACTTGTCTATCAAATCTTCCTGGTCTTAATAGTGCTGGGTCTAATACATCTGGTCTGTTAGTAGCGGCAATTATAATTATTCCTTCATTTGCTCCAAATCCATCCATTTCTGTAAGTAATTGGTTTAGTGTTTGTTCTCTTTCATCGTGTCCTCCGCCTAGACCTGTTCCTCTTTGTCTTCCGACAGCATCTATTTCATCTATGAATATTAAACAAGGAGCATTCATTTTTGCTTGTCTAAACATATCTCTTACTCTTGACGCACCTATACCTACGAATAGTTCTACGAAATCTGATCCACTTATGTAATAAAATGGTACTTTTGCTTCTCCTGCAACGGCACGTGCTAATAATGTTTTTCCTGTTCCTGGAGGACCTACTAGTAATACTCCTTTAGGAATTCTAGCACCCATACTTGTGAACTTTTTTGGATTTTTTAAGAAGTCTATTAATTCTTGTACTTCTTCTTTTTCTTCAGATAGTCCTGCAACATCTTTAAAGGTTGCTTTGCTTTCTTCAACTAGTTTGGCTCTTGATTTTCCAAAGTCCATTGACTTTCCGCCACTACCTAATTGTTTTGTAAATACCCAAATTACTAATCCACCTAATATTATGTATGGTACTACATTTGCTATTACCATTATCCAAGATGAGGCTTCTGGATCATTTATTATTGTTAATTTAAAATTGTTTTCTGTTTCTTTTGCTTCGGTTATTTTTGAGATGAACTCTTCTGATTTTGGTATATATAATACAAAACTTTCATTTTCTTTATATTCATCTATTTTACCTGTTAATTTATATGTATCTGTTCTTACTTTTGGAGTTATTGTTAATTCTGTTATTTTACCTCCATTTAAATCTTTTAGGAATTCGTCATAAGTAAGTTCGTGTACAATACTATTGAATAAGTTAAATACTACTAAACATCCTATGAAAAATACTAATAGTAATATATATGGCACTAGGCCTTTTTTTAATTCTTTTTTATTCATAATCTTCCTCTCTTTCAATACACTTTATTATTATATCATAGTTTTCATCTTTTTTATAGCATAAATTACTTTTTTTCATATTTGGTATCCATATTATATTGTCATTACTATCTGTTAGAAGAGGATAAATATTTCTTTTTGATAGGGGTAATTTATTTTCTATAAATATTTCTTTTATTTTTTTTCTATTATTACTACTTTTTAATATTATGTAATCTCCATTTTTTCTGTTTCTTAGATATAATGGTAATTTTATATTTTTACTATTTATTCTACATATATTATTTCCATCTTCATCTTCATCTGTTTCTATTTTGAATGTTATATTATTTATTTTTATGTTGTCTTTTAATTCTATTTTATAGTCATTTACTATATCTATGTTGTCTTTTATATATAGTTTGTTGTATTCCTTTACTAATATTTTGTTTTTAGGCATATTTATACTTTGATTAGGTTTATTACTATTTATTATAGATAATATATTTTGAATATGTTTTTCAGTAATTATATTGCTTTCATTATTATAAATATCATTCATTATATAGTATAGAATATTCTTTTTTAAGAAGTTATCTTCTTTATTTAAATTATCTATATTTATTATGTTGTTTTTTAGAATATATGGTAGTTTTCTTTTTATTTCTCTATCTATATATTCGTTATATTCTTGAAGTGTTTCTGAATATTTTAAAAACTTAAGATGAATGTCTTTATCTTTTTCTTTTAATATTGGTAATACCTTATGTCTGTACCAATTTCTAGTATAATCTATATTTGTGTTAGAACTATCAATATAATATGTGATACTATGTGATTTATTATAGTTTATTATATCTTCTTTTGTATATGGAAGTAGTGGTCTTATTATATCGTAGTTTTTTAATTTACTTACTTTCTTTATTCCGGCATATCCTTCAATATTTGATACTCTTTCTATTTTCATTAGTACTGTTTCGATTAGGTCGTCTCCATGGTGAGCGAGAAATAGTTTGTTTGAATTGTATTTTTTTAGTATTTCTTCATAGTATTTGTATCTTATTTTTCTTGCTTCGTTTTCAAAGTTATTTTCTTTATATTCTTTTATTGTCATTGATTCAAATATTAAGTTATGTTCTTTACAATAGTCTTTTAAATAATTTTCTTCAATAATGCTTTGCTTTCTTATATTGTGGTTTATATGACATACTACTATTTTATTTGTTTTTTGTTCTAGTAGATTTAATAAACACATTGAATCTGGGCCTGCGGATACTCCTACTACGATGTAAGTATCAAAAATTATGTCGTTTAATACTTGATTCATACTTCCTCCTTCAAGCATATATTATATCAGAAAAATGATTTTTTTTGAATAATTGTTTTGACTTTTTTTGACTTTTGTTATATAATCTTAGTCTGTGAGGTGAAATACTGGTGAATTTTGATGGTAATTCGGTTCTTTTTTCTTCTTTTTTAGCGGGTGTTTTACTTATTAGAAGTGAAATTGGATATGGAGAAGTATCTTGGTTACTTAATGATTTTAGTAATAAACTTAATGTTTATGTTGATGATGAAAAAGAAGATAATAGTGTTATTAATAATTTTGCTTTATTTACTGATAAGTATATATGTTTAAAGAATAATTATGATGAGTTTGTTTCTTTTAATAATCATTATATTAAGGTTAATGATTATTTATATGGACTTACTACTGGTGATGTCAGAAGTTATTTTGGCATTCCAGATAAGAAGAAGTCGATTTTTTCTAGGATTAAAATAAAAACTAAAGTTTCGTAATAAAATGTAACCTATAAAGAGGACAAAATAAAAAAGCCAATCCTCTTTATAGGT
>USIB01000066.1 GCA_900554615.1 uncultured Mycoplasmatota bacterium
CTAGAGAATATTTTATAAAATCTAAATCTAAATCGCGAGTTGCTCTACGCTTATCATTTGATAGATTATGCATAACAACTCCACCTTTAATAGTAATATTTTGATTATATTTACTATTTGCTATAGCTGTTAGTATTAAATCTTGGGACACTTTTGAAGAAGCAAATTCATCTGAATAACCATTTTTTATGTACTTTTGTATCATTTCTTGTAAATTCATTAAAAAACTTCCTTTTGTATTTTTAAAAATAAATCAATATCATTTTTATAATAGTTCAAATAATCAGATAATTTATTCGTATCGAGTTTATCACTAATACTTCTATAATTATTTATAATTTCTTTATAATAATCAAAAGGAATATTTTTACTATTTTTTACCAGTTCTATCAATAATTTTTCTTTGTCATATATATTAATTTTAATTCCATCAACTTTTATTGTAGTAGCTCCAATATTAAACTTATCTTCTGATATATATATTTGTTTTACTTTATTATCCATTATTTTACTTGCTTTTCTATTCGTGGCAAGGTAGTATTTTTGAGGAATTACATCAGTTAAGTTATGATAATAAAAAGCACTATCAGAAGTAAAAACAGCATTAGGATATTTTTTATTAATAACCAGTAAATAATTAACAAATTTTTGACTTGAATATATTCCTGATTCAATTTTAAATATTTTTTTATCTTTTAAGGCTTTATTTAATTGATAATTATTTTTATATTTAGAAATCACATCTTTATAACTATAAATCATTTTTCATCACCTAATATAATTTTAAAGTAAATCTCGGTAAAAGTCAATGCTTTGCCGAGATTTACTGAAATAAAATATTATTTATACAAATTCATATATTTCCGTGGCATACTTATATCAGTTAGTAGTTTATTACTACCTACAATTTAGATAATTAAAGGTTGTCCGACTTCAACCTTTATGGCACCAGATCGAATATTACTCGAACTATGTAATTTAGTTCGAGTTTTCTTATGCTTTATTAAAATAACACAAAAGTAAAAGTTGGATAATTAGTTAACATAGTCCGAGTTTTACTTTATAATGGTATTAATAAGTGAAAATGATATATAAATATAGTGAATTATTAAAAAAAGGAATCTATAATAATGGATTTATATCAATTTATGGTAATTAATAGTTGCTATACTTCCACCAAAAGGGCACTCATAAGAAAGTGAAAGTTTTATAAGATAAGGTTTTTTACTTTAATTTTCCCACCTTTTACACCTATTTCGGAGTAATTATCGACTTGTGTAAATGGTAAAATAAAATGTCGGTTTTCCTACATTTTATTTTACCATTTACAATAGATTTTAAAAAAGTTTATACTGACTACAATTATCAGCCCCCAAAATGTCTAACATAGCGATGATTTATAATCTTTTGATTCATTGAAATTTTTCAAAATTTCCATAAGTTGGGAGTCACTTGACGAAATAATTTTTGTATTTTTCTTTTTTGCTTCTGATAATAGACTTCTTTTTTTTAACAATTCAGCAAACTTAATATTTTTTTCTTCCTTCATAAATATACCTCCTCAACAAACATTATGTATCTTTATTATCATAATATTACAATTTAATTATAACATATGAGATTTCTCACTGCAACAATAAATTGTTTACTATGATATACTTTTTTCTACAAAAAGTCAATAGAAGACCACAATTTCACATAATTCATCGCTCGAATATTTTATTATTTAGCAATGTACGATATTATATATTTTTAAATATTTAATAATTACAATTAAGTAGAAATAAAATATATTATGGAAGATTATTTAGATAGATTAAAAGAAATAGAAGAAGAAAATATAGTATGGTTAATATATTTAGGTATAATAGCATTAAGTTATTATGCAAACTATAAAGAAGTAAAATATATTTTAACCAAAAGTACAAAAGACAAAGAAGAATATAGAAAACTAATGTTAATAATATTTATTATATTAGTTATAATCTATTATCACTTTACAGTAAGTTCTTATAATAGTATTAAATCATTAAAAGAAACAGATACAGAAAAGAAAAAAACACTAACATATGCAGCCTTTATAGCAAGCCTATTAGTGTTAATAAGTGGAATAATATTTCTAATAATCATTATCAAAGATGAAGATATAGAAGTAGAAATAGCCTTTAATTAATCATTATCAAACAAACTATCAATATTCTTCTTAGGCATTAAAACATAAACATCATGATCTATTTTAATATCATAATTACCACTCATATCATCAAAAGATTCACCATCAATACAAAGTGGTTTTTTAAGTTGGCTATTAAATCTAATTTTAATATTATCAGTTTTATAGAAGTAAAAACCAGGTATCTTACTAGCATCATACAAAGCAAAGAAATATAAAGTCTTAACAATATCTTTAAGTTTAGTAATATTACAAAGTAATATTTCAAACTTATTATCATCTAGTTTAATATCTTTATAAAAATTATTAATACCTGCTACCCTATTAGCACTAGTAATAAGAGCAAAAGAAAATAATCCTCTATATTTTTCTCCATCAATTTCATAACTAATATCATATAATCTTACCTTTCTAAAGAAATCCTTAATACCTTCTCTAATATAAGCAAGATGCCCAAGTCTCTTTTTTAATTCTCTAGGAGTTTCATAAGGAATATTCATAAACTTACCGAAACCAGCCGAATAAACAAAAGGTTTATCATTAATAGTACAAATATCTATTCTTTTAACTTCACCATCTAAAGCAAGTTTAAGATTGTTAACAATATTCTTTCCATACCCCCACATAGCACCAACGTCATTAGTAGTACCAGATGGTAAATGACATAAAACAACTCTATCTTTTCTTAAAAAATTACCAGTCATAACCTCATTAAAAGTTCCATCACCGCCAATAGAAACTATCAAATCAATATGTTCACATGAAGAAGCAATTAAAGTAGCATCTCCTCTAGATTTAGTCATTTCTATTTTAACTTCATATCCATAATCATTAAGTACTTTTTCTAGTTTTGGTAAAGTAATTTCTTTATTATATTTACCAGAATTAGGATTATATACAACTAAACATTTCTTCATAAAATCACCTCTTACATATATTCTATCATATGTCAAAGAAAAAAGGAATATTTTAAATCTCCTTTACTTCTTTAACATCTTTTTTATTTGTCTTATCTTTCTTTTTATTAGTAGAAATATCATAGTGTTCTCTAACTAAAGATTCAATTTCATCAGCAATACTCTTATTTTCTTTCAAGTATATCTTTGCATTTTCTTTACCCTGGCCTATCTTATTACCTTTATAAGCATACCAAGCACCACTCTTTTCAACTACTCCAATTTCAGAAGCCAAATCTAATAATTCACCTTCTCTAGATACTCCTTGTCCATACATAATATCAACAGTAGCAGTCTTAAATGGAGGAGCAACTTTATTCTTAACCACCTTAATAGTGGTCTTATTACCAATTACATCAGTACCAACCTTTAATTGTTCTCCTCTTCTAATATCAAGTCTAACTGAAGAATAATATTTAAGTGCTTTACCACCAGGAGTAGTTTCTGGATTTCCAAACATAACTCCTACTTTTTCTCTTAATTGATTAATAAAAATAACAATAGTATTAGTTTTATTAATAGAACCTGATAATTTTCTAAGTGCTTGACTCATAAGTCTAGCTTGAAGACCAACATGAGAGTCTCCCATCTCACCATCAATTTCTGCTTGAGGAACAAGTGCCGCTACCGAATCAATAACGATAATAGCAACTGCTTCACTCTTAACAAGAGCATCACAAATCTCAAGTGCTTGTTCTCCAGTATCAGGTTGAGATAATAATAACTCATCAGTATTAACACCCAAATTATGTGCATATATAGGGTCTAATGAATGTTCTGCATCAATAAATGCAGCCCTACCACCATTTTTTTGTACCTCTGCAATTGCATGAAGTGCAAATGTAGTCTTACCTGAAGATTCAGGACCATATATTTCAATAATTCTTCCCTTAGGATAACCTCCTGCTCCAAGAGCAATATCAAGTGTAAGTGAACCACTTGGAGACACCTCAATCTCCCTATGTTCTTGTTCACCAAGTTTCATGATAGCCCCTTTTCCAAATTGTTTTTCAATATCAGCAAGAACTTGTTCTAATGCTGAATCTTTTTCTATATTTTTTGCCATAACATCCTCTCTTTCGTATACTTTCCTTAATTACACTATAATTGTACAATACTTTTTTACACTTGTCAATACATTTTGATACATTTGTTCGTATTTTTCGCAAAAAAAGAAAAAAATAGAAGAATTATCTATCTTTAAGATAAGGTTTAGCCATAATATAATACTTAATGCCTGATATAATTGATAGTATAGCAGCAAGAACAAGTAGAAACTCCGATATTCTAAGTGAAATAAGTTCAAAAGGTAAATTATAAAATAAAGTAAGAATAATACCAACCATCAAAGTAGCAGTTTTAACTTTCGCCACCCCGATAGCGGCAACAGCATATCCTTTATTACCAATAACCATTTTAATAGAATCCACAACAATATCTCTAGCGATAATTATTACAACAATAACTGCAGGAATCTTTCCACTACAACCTAAAATAACAAGTACAGAATTAGTAAGTAGTTTATCACTAATAGCATCAATCATCTTACCAAAATCAGTAACCATATTATATTTTCTTGCAACATAACCATCAAGAAAATCAGTAAATGAAGCAATAATAAATAATACTCCAACTATAATATATTTTAAATCAATAAGTATTCTACCTCCTACTAAATAAGTAGGAAAATCTATTCCCATCTGATCAAAGGGAAATAAAAGTAAAATAATAATAACAAGAGACATAATAACTCTTACCATTGTAATCTTATTTGCTTTATTCATCACACTATCTCCTTATACTATAAGTAATATTACTATCACTAAAATCATTTCCCTTATAATTACTTACAATAAAATAACCAATTACAATTAAAACAACAATAGCAACCAACCCAATAATTATTTTAGGAATGCCAAGACCTTTTTTCTCTTTTGTATATGGAGAAACAGCATCTGGCTCACTAATAGACTTCTTATCCTTTTTAGCCTTTTCTATTAAATCAATTGGAATCTTTGAAGTAATATCAAATAAATATTCATTAAATTCATCTAACATCTTTTCACTATCCAAACCTAAATATTTAGCATAATCCCTAATAAAGTATTTCAAATAAAAAACATCTTTAAAATCTTCAGTTTTACCTTCTTCAATACTCAAAATTTGACTAGGTCTCATCTTTAAATCTTCAGCAACCTCTTCAATAGAAAGACCATTTTCTTCTCTTTTATCTTTTAATTTAAGACCAATATTTTTCATAATACTCCTTAATAATAATAATAAATCTTATAAGCCATGTTCTGTACCTATTACTAGGCGGTAAATATTTATCTATGACATAAGTCATTCCCTCTAGATTCATTTTCTCTAGTTTAGGATTCCCCTACCATAATTTGGGTTTCTCGCTTGTGGGGTTTACCTCGTTTCATTCTATTTATTTCTAAATAGACTCGTCTCTGTGGCACTTTTACACATCTTTTATCATAGTTACCCTTAGATAAAAGATAAGCCGTCAGTTACCTGCCTTAGGTTATTTTTTCCCTAAGCACAAACACTACTATCATCGCAGATAGTGCGAGCATGGACTTTCCTCTACATATCAAGTATGCAGCATTTACCCGAATATTATTGTTCTTTTCCTAAAACAATCTTTTCCAATTGTGAAATTCTTCTAATCAAATCAACATTAGTTATTTCTTTACCATCTAATTTAACTGCTTCAATACTAGATTTCAAATTTCTAACTTCTTGTTTTAAATCCTGATTTTCTTGTAATAAACTCTTTCTTTCCTTTTCAAGTTCCTTAATTATAATATTATACGTATTATAATCTCGAATAATTACATCTAAAAATTTATCTACTTCTTGTAATCTATAACCTCTAGCATCAATCTTAAATTCCTTTTCTAGTATATCTTGAATAGTTAAAGAAATCTTGTCTCGGTTCATAACATCACCTCTACAATAAAATTATCTCAAAAAAACTAAATTTTGTCAATCAAATTATAGTCCTTTTCAAACAGACTTAAACTATTTTATCACAAAATAAAAAAAATATCAAATATCACTAGCAATAAAAACAAAATTAAGATATAATTTAAAGTAGGTGATAATATGATAGGAACAATAGTTAAAATAGAAAATAACATAATAGATTTAAAGCCAAGCATAGATATATATGAATATGGAAATATGATTAACAAACATGTTGTGTTCGAAGGAAATCAAAAATTAATTGGAGAAATAATTAATATTAATCAATATATACAAGTTAAAATAGTTGGAGAAATAATTAACAATAATTTTATATATGGCGATATTAATAAACCCGCATTTAAAAGTACATGTAGACTAATAACAAAAGAAGATTTAGATATTATATTTTCAGCAAATACAAATAATTATTTAAAATTAGGAACATCAGTACTATATAAAAACTATGACATAAATCTAGCAATTAATCCATTCTTTTCTAATCACTTTGCAATATTAGGTAATACAGGTTCAGGAAAAAGTTACTCAGTAGCGAGAATAATTCAAAGCATATACGAAGATCCAAACAAAATTCCATTTAGAAGTAATATATTTTTATTTGATGCTTATGGAGAGTATCAACAAGCATTTCTAAATATAGGAAATAATAATCCTAATATTAATACAAAACTTTATACAACAGATTTAAAAGAAAAAAACATAGA
>USIB01000067.1 GCA_900554615.1 uncultured Mycoplasmatota bacterium
TTTAGGTATTATAAAAGCAACCTTACAATTTAATTATACAACATATTTAATAAAAGGAAAAGACTGTTTTTCAAAATCTTGCGACTTTGTCAACAGTCTGGATAGACTTTACAAAGTCTATTTTTTGTATTAAAATATTTTTGTGATGTTTATGGAAGAGTTATTTAATAAATGTGAATTATGTCCTAGGAAATGTAAAGTTAATAGAAATAATAATGAACTTGGTTTTTGCAGGGCTTCTAATGTAATGAGAATTGGTGGTTACCATTTACATATGTGGGAAGAGCCTGTTATTACGGGAAATCGTGGTTCTGGTACAATATTTTTTTCTTTTTGTAATTTGAAATGTGTATATTGTCAGAATTATGATATTAGTTTTAAGAATATAGGAGAAGATGTTTCAGTGGAAAGATTATCTGAAATAATGATTGAATTACAAGATATGAATGCACTTAATATTAATTTAGTTACTCCTGGTCATTATATTCCTTTGATTAGAGATAGTATTCTTATGGCAAAGAATAAGGGACTTAATATTCCTATAATATATAATACTTCTGGATATGAGAGTGTTTATGCTTTAAAACTTCTTGATGGACTTATTGATATTTATTTACCTGATTTTAAATATTATGACAATACATTGGGTAAGTATTCTAATGTTACTGATTATTTTGATGTTGCTTCTTTGGCAATAGAAGAAATGTATAGACAGACAGGAAAACTTATATATGATAATGAGGGTTATTTATTGAAAGGGGTTATTGTTAGACATTTAGTACTTCCTAATTGTTATGATGATTCTAAAAATGTTATTTCTTACTTATATAATAAATATGATAATAATATTATTTATAGTATTATGAATCAATATACTAGAATTAGAACTCTTGATTATCCTGAACTGAATGACAATGTTTCTACAAATGAATATGATGAACTTGTTAATTATGCTTATGATATTGGTATTAGAAATTGTTTTATTCAAGAAGAGGAGAGTCAAAACGATAGTTTTATTCCAGTATTTAAAGGTGATAGTATTATCTAAGTCAAATAAGTATTTCACCCCAAATATGATATATAATAATATTATTCATATATAGACTATGAAAGTAAGCTATATATGACAAGATAAGACATAGGTGGCTTATCTTGAAAAAAATTATATTTACTTTAATTTATTAACATGTTATAATTTTATTGGGAATTAAAGAAAGAGTATTTGTCAAAAAACTATAAATATATTGGTATGAATATTTTTATATATATGGAAAGTGAGGTATAAAAATAGTCTAATAAAAATATCATATGAGGTATTGACAAAAGTCATAATTTATTATATTATTGAGTTGTGATTGTGCTTCGGTATCTCGTGTGGACCGAAGACTTTTTGTTTATATGAAAGAATTTAAAACAATAGATGAACAAATAGAATTATTAATAAATAAGGGTGTATCTTTTAATGATATTGGTGCTGCTAAAAAATTGCTGTTAACTAATAATTATTATAATGTAATTAATGGGTATAAGGATTTATTTTTAAATGAAAATGGTGAATATATTAATGGTACCTCATTCGAGGAAATATATGCTTTATATGATTTTGATCGTAGTTTAAGAGAAATATTACTAAAATATATTTTAAAAATTGAAAATACGTTGAGAACTTTAGTTTCGTACTATTTCTCTCAGTATCATGGTAATGATAATTATTTAAGGATTGATAGTTTTGAAACTTTTAATAATACAAATGCTACTGAGCAAACTAAATTGAAACGATTAGAATATATACAAGAATTGATAATTAAGATACAACAAAAGACTTCAAAAGCGATTTGTACCAAAGAATATATTAAACATTATATGTTGAATTATGGTTTTGTTCCATTATGGGTTTTAGTAAATATATTTTCTTTTGGCGAGTTAAGCAAATTTTTAGAAGTTATGAAACAAAAAGAAAGAATAAAAGTTTCAAAACATTTTAATTGTAAAGAAGAGGAACTAATACAATTTGTTAGAATTATGAATTATTATAGAAATCTATGTGCACATGACGAAAGAATTTATAATACTAGAGTTCCAAAGTATTTATATATTAAAGATTGTAAATATCACAAGTTGTTACAAATTAAAAAGGATAATCAAATGTATAAATGTGGTAAATCTGATTTATTTGCATTAATAATTTCTCTTAAATATTTACTATCTGAGGATGATTTTAATACTTTTTGTTGCAAAATATATGATAGGATTTTTATTTTGAAAAAATATTTACATACAAGAAATATTGATGATATATTTAAAATAATGAATTTTCCTAATAATTGGAAAGATATAAAAAAACATAATGCCAATTTGAAGATTTAGGTTTTATCAAATATACTATATAATTTTTATAAAGTATTATTATCTAAGTCAAACAAGTATTTCACCCCGAATATGATATATAATAATATTATTCATATATAGACTATGAAAGTAGGCTATATATGACAAGATAAGACATAGGTGGCTTATCTTGAAAAAGTTGAAAAAACATTGACAAGTACTATAAATTATGGTATAATCGTAATACATTTCGTTTGAAATCTAGGGGGAGTAGGTTAAAATGAAGAATAGTTTTGTTATTGAATATTTAAATGAAAATGAGTTTAGAAAAAAAGAACGTGCTGTTAAAAAGTATAATATGCTAGCATATAAAAAATTAGCATTTGATTTTTATCCTTCATTTAGGGATGGTAATTTTAAGGGTATTGTTTTATCAAAGAATACTAAAGATGGTATTACTAAGTATGAATTAAAACTTCCTACTGATAGGATGTTTGCTGCTGTTCATGGTGATGTTAAACTTCATTATACTGTTTATGAAAATCAGAAATTGGTAATGCTTGATACTTTGTTACCTGAGGATATTTTAACTGATGGTTATCAGAAGGAACTTACTACTTATAAAGGAGTAATGGTATCTAAAAGTCATGCTGATAGAGATATGTTTAAAATTAATTTACTTAATATGTTAGATAAATAGGAAGCACATGCTTCTTTTTAACTTATCACAAATGTTTTTTGTTAATAAAATATTTTGAGGTGTAATATGAAAATTGATTTTAATAATTATGAATATAATGAAATAGTCTATGATATTATAAATAATAGAGAGTTTAAAAAAATAGAATTATGTCCTCATCATAAAGGTAATAGATTAGAACATTCTAAAAGAGTGTCTTATATTTCTTATAGGATTTGTAAAGTATTTAATCTTGATTATGTTAGTGCCGCTAGAGGAGGATTACTTCATGATTTCTTTCTTAATAAATATAATAGGTCTAATAGTGGAAGACTTCTTACTAATCATCCTTTGATTGCTTCTAGAAATGCTAAGAAACATTTTGATTTATCTCCAAAAGAAATTAATATTATTGAGAGTCATATGTTTCCTGTTAGCGTTAAGATATTTCCTAAATATTGGGAAAGTATTATCGTTAGTCTTGTTGATAAGGTATGTTGGGGATATGAGAAATGTATTGGTTATGGTAGGTTAATTAATTATAGTTTAGGTAAAACTGTTATTTATATGTTTTTATTTTTGAATAGTTAAAGTAGGATTTTAAGATTATATAAATCTTACTTTTTTTCTGTGTAAAAATGTCTAAATATGTGGTATACTATATGTAGGTAGGTGTGATTAGATGAAAAATGGAAGAAGAAAAAGGAAAATTAAAGTAGGAAGAGTTATTATTTGTATTATTGTTTTATTACTAATTATTTGTTTTATTGTTTTTTTATTTAGTAAGGGTAAAAATATTGTTATTAATAAAAATACGATGTATCTTGCTTCTTATGATAATTTGGTTAAATTGTATTCTTTGGATGAAGAGGATAATCTTAAAGAGAGTACTAGTGTTAAAAGAGGTACTAAAGTTATTTCTTATGATAATAAACTATTAAAAGATAATGTTAAATATACTAAGATTGAATATGATAAGAATAATTATTATGTTGATAGTTCTTTACTTGTAAGCAAGGATAGAGATGTTGTTCTTGAGAAAGAAAAGTATGTTAGAACTTCTGTTACGGTATATAAGAATGAGTCTGATTCTAAGATTGAGTCTTTTATTAAAAAGGGTAATAAACTAGATATTATTGGATATGATAAACTTTTGGATGATGGTAGTGTTAATATGTATGAGATTAAGTTTAATGATACTACTGGTTATGTTTATGGTAAGTATTTGACTGTTGGCGAAGAGGATGCCTTAAAGGTATATAATGAAAATGGTGTATATGATATTCATAAAGATAGAAAGTATAGATCAAGAGAATTATATGGTGGTAAAGCATCTACTTTGGATTATTATCCTTATCAAAAGGTTGAGTTTGAGGATAATAAACTTCTTAAGTCTGCTAAAAGTATGTATCTTAATGCTGGTGTTCTTGGAAGTATTGATAGTTATTTGAAGATTGCTAAAGAAAATGGTGTTAATGCTATTGTTGTTGATATTAAGGATGGGGCACTTGCTTATACTTCCGGGGTTGCTAAGGAATATTCTATGACTGCTTATGGAACTGCTATTAACGATAATGATGCTTATAAGGCTGTTATTGATAAGATTAAAGATGCTGGTATCTATGCTATTGGTAGAATTGTTGTTTTTAATGATACACATTATGCTAAGGATCATCCTGAGGATTGTATTAATTCTTCTGGTTGGCCTTCGGCTTATAGTAGAAATGTATGGGAATATAATGTTGAACTTGCTAAAGAGGCTATTAAACTTATGGGATTTAATGAAATTCAATTTGATTATGTTAGATTTCCTGAGAATGCTTATAATTTGTCTGTTAACAATGCTGATTTTAAGAATAAGTATGATGAGGAAAAGGCTGAGGCTGTTCAAAACTTTCTTTTCTATGCTACTGATCAGATTCATAAGGAAGGTGCTTATTTATCTGTAGATGTTTTTGGTGAATGTTCTTCAGAGTATGTTACGGCTTATGGTCAATATTGGCCCGCTATTTCCAATATTGTTGATGTTATCAGTTCTATGCCTTATACGGATCATTTTGGTAGGAGCATTGATACTTGGACTAATGCTTATCAAACTGTTAATAATTGGGCTAAAGGGGCCGCTGCTAGACAGACTGAGATTCCAACTCCTGCTATTCCTAGAACTTGGATTACGGCTTATGATACTCCGTATTGGAAGCCTACTGTTGTATATGGGGCTAGTAAAATAGAGGATCAGGTTAGAGCACTTTATGATGCTGGACTTGAAGGGGGATTTATTACTTGGAATTCAGGCTCTAGTTTAGCTAAGTATGAACAAATTAAATCGGCTTTTGCTAAAAATTATGAATAGGGAGGTTTATGATGAAATTAATTGAAGTTGAAAATTATAAATATGAACTTATTATGAATAATAAGGATGGTTTTGTTTATGATGATTTTGTTAGTCATTTTACTGATTTCTTTTATGGTTATGATTATATAGTGGGTGATATTGCTTATGGTAAACTTAGACTTAAAGGTTTTTATGAAGATGGCAGTAAAAAGGCTAAATATTTTAATAATTATAAGAATGTTAATAAATATTTGGAAGATGATTGTGCAGTTGACTGTAAGTATTTTATATTAAAGAAAATAGAAGATTCTGGTAAATAGGAATCTTCTTTTATGCTGTTATATAGTGTGAAGTGAATGTTATCTTTTGGTTAACTTGAATTTGTTCGTTGTCTTATTTTGTTTATATATGATTAATATATTCTTTTTATGTTTATTATATGTTATTCTAGAAGGCGTGTTGATATTTGATTAAATAAAGGAGAAGACTATTATGATGAATGATATTAATAAAAATAGAAAAGAGTTTAAGAAGTCTGTTATTGGATGTGATAATTTAATGAATAAAACTGTAATATTGGATTTGTTTTATAATGGTTATATTGATACTTTTATTGGTAGGCTTAGTAATAAACGAATTGATATTACTTGTCCGACAATTTTTAAAAAAAAGTATCTAACCGAATATGAACAATTTATCTATGTCTTAGATAATTTCATTCATTATTTGGTTATTTTATTTAATGATATATATGTTATTGATAAGTTACTTCCGATATTTTTGAAGGATAGTAATAGTGATATTTTGTTTAGTAAGAAATATTACTACTACGATGGTAATGATAGAAAAATATTTAAAAAGGGTTTTAATAAAATGATTGTTAATAATTTTTATAATAATTGTATGATACTTAAGAAGGAACTCTGTGATATATTTTCTTGTTTGGATATTGATTTTGATAAACTTGATATTGATAATGAAGATGATTTGAATAGTCTTGTTATGTTTACTGATGATTTGTGTTTTGTCAATAGGAGTAGGTATGGTGTTGTTACTTTGTTTTATGTAATTGACGAAAGTAATTATAATCTTATTTCTATGCAGTATGAATTTTTGCTTAATAATTATATTAAAAATATTGCTTTTGTTAAGGATTACCGTAATTTTAAGATTAGAAATGGACTTAGTGTATAAACTATATTAATAAT
Source organism: uncultured Mycoplasmatota bacterium (assembly GCA_900554615.1). Classification (GTDB taxonomy): domain Bacteria; phylum Bacillota_I; class Bacilli_A; order RF39; family UBA660; genus CAG-302. The sequence continues at coordinate 6,551 of USIB01000067.1, forward strand.
GTAAATAAAAAGAGTTAACCTGAAATGGCTAACTTTTTATTCTATTACTCTAAAATTACTCTGATATGTATCGAAAAACAAAATAAAAAAACCTTATTTTGTAAGGCTTGTTTTTCATAAATGGTGCCTCGTTGGAGATTCGAACTCCAGACCCTTTGATTAAAAGTCAAATG
>USIB01000068.1 GCA_900554615.1 uncultured Mycoplasmatota bacterium
ATACATTAAGTACTAGTATGATTAGTAATGATATAGTAAGTAATAATAGTAATTTAACTATATCTGATACTGGACAAAGATATATTCAAATAATAGCTTATGATAATGTAGGCAATAGTTCAGTTGTTTATGTTACTGGTTATATATCTAATGTTATAACAGTTAATTATAATGCTAATGGAGGAAGTGGTGCTCCAGCGAGTCAAGATAAATATAATACTGTTGATTTAACTTTATCTAGTACTAAGCCAACAAGAACAAATTATACTTTTATTAGTTGGAATACTAAGAGTGATGGTAGTGGGACTAGTTATCAACCTGGTTCTAAATATACAGCTAATGAATCGGTTACATTGTATGCAATATGGAAATCTGATGATACAACACCACCAACATGTAATTTAAGTGCTAATTCAAGTACTATAACAGCAACAGCTACTGATAATAAAGGAATAGCTTATCAAGGATGGAGTAGTTCATATAGTGGTAATAATAGTACTAGTAAAGATATTGCTGAAGGAGAACATATATATTATGTAAAAGATACAGCTGGTAATACTAGTACATGTTCAATTAGTATTAAAGCAACTCATTCATATCAAAAACAAGTTCAAAATGAAACTTCGGCTTATGAAAGATGGACGAAATCTGCTAGCGGGTCATGCCAGTGCAGAGGGAAAAGTACTGGTGGTGGATATCCAATTCAGCCGGGAACTTGCACAACAAGTGGCTGTTCGTGTTTAAGCGGTATGTGGGTAAAAACTAATAATTGTACTGTTTCTAAAACTTTTTCTGGTTGGTATTGTACATCTGGAACATTAAGTGGGTCAAAATGTATAACTACTAGTTATGAAACAAGGTATGCTTGTGATAGTGGTTATACTAAAATAAATGATAGTTGGTGCTATAAAAAATAGTGGTATGTATAATTACATATCACTTTTTATATAGATATCATTATTTACTTTAACTTGGTATTTATTTTCAAGAATTGGTAATAAATCATTAGGAATATTTACATTATAACTAATCATATCTTGATAATTTTTATTATTGATATGACAGTTGGTTAGTAATAAATCAATATCATTAATATCTTTATAAGTAAAATAGATATCGATGTTTTTACCAAGAATTAGTTTAGTTAACTTAGTATTATTTAAACAAGTAGATATACATTTAGAATAAGCACGAATAAGACCACCAGCGCCTAGTTTGATACCGCCAAAATATCTAACAACAATTGCTAGAACAAAGTTTAGATTATGTTTAGTTAAGACATCTAATATTGGTTTGCCGGCAGTACCACTGGGCTCGCCATCATCACTACATTTAATATTATTAGGCAATATATAGGCATAGCAATAATGAGTAGCATCTTTATATTTATCTTTAACTAGTTTTAAATATTTATCAATATCATTGATATTATTAATGTTATAGATAATAGTTATAAATCTAGAGTTTTTAATAATTAAAGTATTTTCAATAGTTTCTTTTATAGTATTCATAAACTCACCAAAGTAATTGTACCATGATATTTACTTTATGGCAATTATCTTATATAATATGTATAGTAATTTAAGGGAGGGGTATTATGTTTAAAGAAGAATTATCTTTAGTACCACATCTTCCAGGTTGTTATCTAATGAGAAATAAAGATAACATAGTAATATATGTAGGAAAAAGTAAAAATCTAAAGAATAGATTATCTTCTTATTTTCAAAGAGAATATACAGGTAAAACAATGATGTTAGTAAGAGAAATAGATCATTTTGAATACATAGTAACAAATACGGAGATGGAAAGTTTATTATTAGAAATAAATCTAATTAAAAAATATAATCCTAAGTATAATATATTATATAGAGATGATAAGTCATATCCATATATAGAACTTACAAGTGATAAAGTACCAACTCTTAGGATAATAAGAAGAATTAATGTAAAGAAAGTAAAGAATAATCTCTTTGGTCCGTATCCTAATGTGGGGGCTGCTAAAAAGGTAGTAGAAATATTAAATAGAATATATCCTTTAAGAAAATGTAAAACATATGAAAAAAGGGAATGTTTATATTATCATATAGGACAGTGTTTAGGTTATTGTACTCATGATATTGAAGAGAGTAGAATAAAAGAGATGAAGAGTGAGATAATATCTTTTTTAAATGGTAATACCAAAGTATTAACAGATAGAATTACTAATAAGATGAGGGAATATTCTGATAAGATGGAGTATGAGAAGGCTTTAGAATATAAAGAATTATTAGATTATATTAATATAACTACTGAGAAGCAAAAGGTAGATTTAGATAGTAGTGTTAATATAGATGTTGCTTCTTACTATGCTAAAGATAATTATATTAGTATTCAAATACTCTTTATAAGAGGAGGAAAACTATTAGATAGAAATAGAAATATCTTTCCTATGATTGATACGGAAGAGGAAGAGTTTTCTAAATATTTATCAGACTTTTATAGTAGGAATATAACAATACCTAAAGAAGTATTAGTACCAGATAAGATAGATAAAGAAGTATTTGAGGAGGTATTTAATATTAAGTTTGTGACTCCTATTAAGGGGGAGAAGAAGAGAATATTAGATTTAGCCTATGATAATGCTAGAATATATTATGAAGAGCAGATGACTTATATTAAGAGAGATGAAGATAAGATTACTAATGCTTTAGAAGAATTAAAAGATAAATTAAAACTAGATAGTGTAGATAGAATAGAACTATTTGATAACTCTAATTTATTTGGTACTTTTAATGTATCGGGAATGGTTGTTTTTGTGATGGGAAAGCCTTCGAAGAATGATTATCGTAAGTTTAAAATAACTAATGATAAGAATGATGATTATGGTACGATGAGAGAAGTTATTTATCGAAGATATTTTAGAGTACTTAAAGATGTGCTAGAGAAACCTAATTTGGTGATAGTGGATGGCGGTTTAGGACAGATTAATGTAGCAAGAGAAGTAATTAATGAACTAGGACTAGATATTCCTGTATGTGGTCTTAAGAAAGATGATAAACATGCTACTAATGTTTTACTTGGTTTTAACCCAGTAGTAGAAATACCTATTGATAAGAGAAGTGATTTATTTCTTTTACTTACAAAGATGCAAACTGAAGTACATAACTTTACAATAAGTTATCATAAACAAATAAGAAGTAAGGGTGCATTATCAACAGTACTTGATAATATCGAAGGAATAGGAGAAGTAAGGAAGAAGAGGCTTCTAAAAAAATATAAAACTATATCTAAAATGAAAGAAGCGAGTATAGAGGAGTTAGAAGAAATATTACCTAAAGAGGTAGCAGTAACTTTTAAGGATTTTTTGGATAATTATGATAAATAATATAATATTTTTAGATATAGATGGAGTATTAAATAGTAATAAATATTTTGATAGTATTGATAATAAGGAATGTATGAATCTAGTAGATAGACTTATGTTAGATATAGATGTTAGTAAAGTAAAGATACTATTAGAAATAGTTGGTAGGACAAAGGCTAAGATAGTGATAACTTCTTTTTGGAGAAGAATGAAATTATATCCATACATTAAAGAAAGATTAATAAGTATGGGACTGCCTGTAGAGGGAGAGACTCCTTTTATAGAAGGAAGAAGAGGAGAAGAGATAAAGAGTTATCTATTAGAAAATAGAGTTAGTAATTATTGTATAATTGATGATGAAGTATTTAAAGATTATAAAGAGTTAGAAGATTATTTAGTAGTTACTGACTTTTATGAAGATGGGTTAACGATAGACCATGCTAAAGGAGTAGTTAAAAAATTAATAAAGAAGGAAGAGATGTAAAATGAGGTTTAAAGTTGATAAAAAGTTTTTTGAGAAAGTTGATAATGCTTGTTTTGGTGTTATTATTGCTAGAGGGATTGATAATACTAAGAAATATGATTTTATTGAAAAGATGCTAGAAGATGAAATTAATAGTATTGAAGAAGAGTACAGAGATAAGAAAGTTAAAGAATTACCAGAAATTGAATTATATAGAGATGCTTTTAGAAAGTTAGATATTAATCCTAATAAATATATGTGTTCTATCGAAGCTTTAGTTAGTAGAACTGTTAAGTCTAAACATATACCGAATATTAATCCTATTGTAGACTTAGGTAATGCTTTATCATTAAAGTATAGAATACCTCTTGGTATCCATGATATTGATAGATTTAGTGGAGATATTGAGATAAGACCTGCTAATAGTGATGATAGATTTGTTCCATTTGGTGGAGGAGACTATGATAATCCTGATGTTGGAGAAGTAATTTATGTAAGTGGTAATGATGTTAAGACTAGAAGATGGACTTGGAGACAAGGTGATAATAGTAAAGTTGATGAAACTATTAAGAATGCTTTTATTCCATTAGATGGTTTTAATGAAAATAAAGAGAGTATTTTGAAATTACAGAAAGAATTTAGTGATATTTTAACTAGTATGGGAGTAGAATGTACTCTAGGATTTATAGATAAGGATAATACTGAATTTGAGTTTTAGTTTATTATAGGCCCTCTAGATCTATTGTTCTAGAGGGTTATCTTCAGCCAAATTATTTGTCTAAAGATAAAGTACCAGCCGTACTATTCTATAGAAGTTATGACTTTAAAAACTTAGTATTTTGTTGTAAAATGATAAAAAAGTAATAAAATATTGAGAAAAATAAAGAAAAAAGCTCTAAAATATTGACAAAATCATAAAATAATAGTAAAATCATAATCGGTACATTTGGTTGGAGGATATTAGATATTGGGACCATTTAATATTTGAAGACAAACTTATAAATATAAAAGGAGAAGAAAAAGAATGAAAACAACATTTATGCAATCAAAAGAAACAGTAAACAGAACTTGGTATGTTATAGATGCTAAAGATATTCCTCTAGGAAGAGTTGCTAGTAAGGCTGCTACTATATTAAGAGGAAAGCATAAAGTAACATATACACCACATGTTGACTGTGGAGACTATGTTATCATTGTAAATGCTGATAAAGTAGCATTAACTGGTAACAAATTAGAGGGAAAGATTTATTATGATCACTCTAGATATGTAGGTGGTTTAAGAGAAAGAACTGCTAAAGAAATGAGACAAAATTATCCAGTAGAAATGGTAGAAAGAGCTGTAAAAGGAATGCTTCCACATAATAGACTTGGAAGACAAATGTACAAAAAATTATTTGTATATGCTGGTGAAGATCACAAACATGCTGCTCAAATGCCAAAAGTATTAGAAATGGGAGGTAACAAATAATGGCTAAAGAAAAAAGAAGTTTTTATGGAACTGGTAGAAGAAAAGGATCTGTAGCTAAAGTTACACTAACTCCAGGTACTGGTAAAATAACTGTAAATGGTAAAGATGTTCATGAATATATGCCATATGAAGTATTAGTAATGGATTTAAAACAACCATTAGTAGTTACTAACAATGAGAATACATTCGATGTTAAGGCTAGTGTTATTGGTGGTGGATTTTCAGGTCAAACTGGTGCTATCAGACTTGGTATTACAAGAGCATTACTAGTTTATGATGAAGAAAATGAAGGAAGCGAAGATTCATATAGAAAAGTTCTTAAGGCTAATGGATTTGTAACTAGAGATCCAAGAGTTAAAGAAAGAAAGAAATATGGTCTTAAAGGTGCAAGAAGAGCTCCACAATTTAGTAAGAGATAATTTAGAAGAGGTTACATTAATTGTAACTTCTTTTTTTGTTAAAAAGATGTAAAGAAAATGTATTAGTAGTAGACTTTTATTAAATAATTTAGTATCATATCCTTTAAGGATGTGATATATTGAAAGTATATGTATATTTAGATGAAAGTGGCTCTATTCATAAAAATAGTACTACTAAGTATTTTGCAGTAGGAGGCTATTTTATTTTTACTGAGGATAAAAATAAAGTAACATCTTTATATAAAAGAATAAATAAAAAAATTAAAAATACTAGAAATATTCCTTTATCAAAAGAAATAAAATCTTATGATATGAAAGATGAAGAAAAAATAATGTTTTTTAATAAAATACAAGATATAGATACTTTTTATGGAAGCGTAAAAATATTTGATAAGGAATCTATGAGAAAAGAAATTGTTCATTCTAATATATTTTTTAACTATGCAGTTAAGTTACTTTTTCAAGATTGCATTTTACCTTTATTAGATTTTGAAAAAATAAAAGATAATATAGAGTTTATTGTTAGTATAGATAATAGAAATATAAGAGTTGGTGATTTAAATAATTTAGAAACTTATTTAAAAACTGAGTTTTGTTTAGAAGATTACGACTTTAAAATAACATATTATGATTCCTCTAGTAATTATGGTATTCAGTTAGCAGATTTAATAGTAAATACATTTTATAATTCATATAAAGATAGAAAAATAGTAAGGAAAGTATTACCTTTTTTAAAGAAAGAAAACTTTAGAATTAGTGTGTTTCCGGGACATCAAATAAAAGGGAGAAAAGAGAAAATTGCCCATAAAATTGTTTGACAACTATAATAAAATATGATAAAACTTGAGTTTGACAGCAAAAATGAGCAAAACCATATAATATAAGGTATTGCTCATT
>USIB01000069.1 GCA_900554615.1 uncultured Mycoplasmatota bacterium
GAAGAACCGGTACCAAGTAATTTTAATATTCCTAACATGAATCAAACCGAGGCTATGCCAAATTTACAAACAAATAACTTTGAAATGCCAACACCAGTTCTAGAACCAACTAATTATCAACTAGTGGGAGAACAAATTCCTAAACTAGATAATCAAGTAGTAAATAATCAAAGTAATGAACCAGTAAACTTCAGTGGTAATTTGTATCAACAACCTACGCCAGAACCAACCAATCTAATGGATACAACAGATAATTTCAAAATAGATATAAATAGTACTCCAAACATGAATTCGGGAGTTAATACTAATTTAAATAGTAATCCATTCTTTGGTAATCCAGTAAATGAGTCTAATCAAGTAAATAATCCCATCCGAGTAGGAGGACAAACAACAACTGGACCATCAATGTTTGGACAAATAATGCAAAATAATCAGTAGCAGATAAAAATGCTACTTTTCTTTTACCAAATTATAGACAAAGATAACTATATATGATAAACTATATGTGTCATTTAAATATGAAGAAAATAATATTTTTTTCAAAGAAAGAAGTGTATAAAATGAATACTAAAACAATAAATATTCAAGTATTAGCCTTGCTAGGAGATGCTGTATTATCCTTATATATAAGAGAAAAATTATTAAAACAAGGTATCAATAATGCCAATAAATTAAATGCATCAGCAGTTCCTTATGTATCCGCTAAAGGACAAGTAAAAATATTAGATAAATTAACTAAAGATAACTTCTTAACTGAAGAAGAATTAGATATCGTAAAAAGAGGAAGAAATAACAAAAAAGAAAATCATCCCAAAAACACCGATATAATAACCTATAAATTATCAACAGGCTTTGAAGCCTTACTAGGAGACCTATATCTAAAAGATAAAGAAAGATTAGAAGAAATATTAAAAAAAATAGAGGTGAAATAATGCAAATATATGGAAAAAATGTAGCAAAAGAGAAATTAATGACAGGAGGAAAAATAAAAAAAATATATCTAAACAAAAAGTTTAATGACAAAGAAATACTATCATTAATCGAAAGAAAAAAAATAAACACAATCTATCTAGACCAAAAAGAATTAGATAAAAAATGCAAAGGACTACATCAAGGAATAATATTAGAAGTAGAAGATATAAAGACATATCCGTTAGAGGACATACAAAAAATAGAAAAAGAATACCCTCTAGTCGTAATATTAGACCATCTAGAAGACCCACATAATTTTGGAGCAATAATAAGGTCATGCGAAGCCTTTGGAGTAGACTCAATCATCATACCAAAAGATAGAGCAGTCCAAATAACAAGCACAGTAGTAAAAACATCAGTAGGAACAATAGATAAAGTAAAGATAGTAGCAGTAACCAATATAAATAGTGCCATAAAAACATTAAAAGACTATGGTTATTGGATAGTAGGAACAGATATGGAAGGAACAGAATATACAGACATAGACTACAAAACAAAAATCGCTTTAGTAATAGGAAATGAAGGAAAAGGAATGAGTCATTTAGTAGGAGAAAATTGTGACTACATAGCCAAAATACCAATGAAAGGAACAGTAAATAGTTTAAATGCCTCAGTAGCCTGTGGAATATTTTTATCAGAAATAACAAGGTCAAGAGGATAAGATAATGAATAACGATTACGAATTATTATATCTAGCCAAAGAAGATGAGCAGGTAGAAGAAATAATAAGTAGAAAATATAAAAATCTAATAGATAAAAAAGTAAGAAGATATAGTGATAAAAACACAGAAGAAGAATATCGAAATGAAGCACTATTAACATTACATAAAGCAGTACAAAACTATAAAGAAAATGTACCATTCATAATATATTTAAATAAATGTTTAACTAATAGTCTTAGAACAAAAAGCAAAGAAATAAATGCCAAGAAAAGTATAATACCATTAAGTATAGAATATCCAAGAGTATATAACAAATTAGTAAGTAGTGATACCAATCCCGAAATAGTTCTATTAAGAGAATACAACTATCGAACACTAAAAGAAAAAATAATAAAAAAACTAACGTGGGAAGAAGAATTAGTCCTAAACTTAACTGAAGAAAACTATACGCCAAAAGAAATAGCACAAATCATAGATAATAATCAAAAAAATGTATATAATATCATTAGAAGAATCAGAAGAAAAGTATCAAATATAGTGTCAAATGAAAGCAAAAAAACATAAGAATATTTACATTTTTTAATATCTAATATATACTATATATGAAAAGGAGGCAGAAAATGGATAATAAAGACATTAAACTAACAGCGGAAGAAAAAATAAAAATAATAAATCTAGTAGCAATATCACAGACAAGAGAAGAACTAACAACATTTATAAATAACTATTTATCAAAAAATCAAGAAGAAAAAGTAGAGCCTCCAGTAGAATTACCTAAACAAGAAAAAGTAGAATATGTAGAAGAATTACCGAAACAAAATATTCCATCAGTAGAGGCTTCAAACATAGAGCCTAAAAAAGAAATAATGTCAGAAGCACAAATAGAAGTACCTCCGTTAGAAGAAAATTACAATATTGGCCCTACAAAAATAGATATAAGTACAATAAATAGTCCAAATATATATGACCAAAAGTATAGACACCTAGTAGAGATGGATAGACAAAATCATCCAAGAGAAAACGAAAAAATAAAACTAGAAGTACCAGAAGAGCAAATACCATCAGATACAATAAGAAGTACAAGCCCATCATATGGTTTAAACGAAACAGTACCACCATCAGAAGAGCCAGAAAAACCAAAAGTACTAGAAAAAACAATAAATAATCCATGGGCTTCGTCAGGAGCAAAAACAGTTTCACCCGGAGAATTAAATCTAGAATAAAAATAAAGTGCTAAAATTAGCATTTTTTTCTTCTTTAATAAGATAAAAAAATATGATATAATATCAAAGAAAAGGAAGCAGTGATAATAATGGATAAAATAATAATAAAAGGAGCAAGAGAAAATAACCTAAAAAACATAAATATAGAAATACCAAAAAACAAATTAGTAGTAATGACAGGAGTATCAGGCTCAGGAAAATCATCACTAGCCTTTGATACCATCTATGCCGAAGGACAAAGAAGATATGTAGAAAGTCTATCCGCTTATGCAAGACAATTCCTAGGCTCATCAGGAAAACCCGATGTAGATGTAATAGAGGGTTTGTCTCCCAGTATATCAATAGATCAAAAAACAACCAATAAAAATCCAAGAAGTACAGTAGGAACAGTAACCGAAATATATGACTATCTAAGACTATTATTTGCTAGAGTTGGTGTACCATATTGCCCAAATCATCATATTCCAATATCTTCTCAGTCAATAGAAGAGATGACAAACAAACTACTAGAACTAGAAGAAAATACCAAAATAATGGTAATGTCTCCAGTAGTAAAAGGAGAAAAAGGAACTCATAAAGAATTATTAGAAAAATTAAGAAAAGAAGGATATATAAGAATAAAAGTAGATGGTGAAATAAAAGACCTATCCCTAGACCTAGAATTAGAAAAAAATAAAAAACACAACATATCAGTAATAATAGATAGACTAGTAATCAAAGAAGGAATAAGAAGTAGATTATATTCATCACTAGAGACAGCAAGTAAATTAAGCAAAGGAAAAGTAGTCATAGATGTAGTAGGAGAAAAAGAAATAACAATGAGCGAAGACTATGCTTGCCCATATTGCGACTACTCATTAGAAGAATTAGAGCCAAGAATCTTCTCCTTCAACGCCCCATATGGTTCATGCCCCGATTGTAAAGGATTAGGAGTAAAATACAAAATAGATATCGACTTAGTAATACCCGATAAAACCCTTTCCATAATAGAAGGAGCAATAAAACCAATAAATCTAGATGAAGAATCAAGCATAATGTATACCGAATTAACCACACTAGCGGACCACTACCACATCGATTTAAGTAAGCCCGTAAAAGACCTAACCAAAGAAGAACTAGATATCATACTATATGGGTCAAAAGAAGCCTTAACCTTCAATTACAAATCAAAAAATGGAAATACAAGAAAAACAACAAGTTACTACGAAGGAATAATAACCAATTTAGAAAGAAGATATATAGAAACAAAAAGTACTTGGATAAGAGATTGGATAGAAGGATATATGACCGAATTAGAGTGTCCTACCTGTCATGGCTCAAGATTAAAGCCTTCCGTATTAAATGTTCTAATAAATAATAAAAATATCTATGAAGTAACTTGTATGTCAATTGAAGAATTAAAAGACTTCATAACAAACCTAAAATTAACCGAAGAACAAAAAGAAATATCAGAAATAGTAATAAAAGAAATAGACTCAAGATTAACCTTCCTAAAAAATGTTGGATTATCCTACCTAACATTAGCAAGAGAAGCAGGAACACTATCTGGAGGAGAAAGCCAAAGAATAAGATTAGCAACTCAAATAGGTTCAAGGTTAACAGGAGTACTCTATGTTCTAGATGAACCAAGTATAGGACTTCATCAAAGAGACAACCAAAAACTAATAAACTCCCTATTAGAAATGAGAGACTTAGGAAACTCCCTAATAGTCGTAGAACACGATACAGACACGATGTTAAATGCCGATTATCTAATAGATATAGGTCCAGGAGCAGGAGAACACGGAGGATATGTAGTAGCGGCTGGTACTCCTGAAGAAGTAATGAATAATGAAAATAGTATAACTGGAAGATACCTAAAGGGAACTGAAAGAATTGAAGTACCATCAGTAAGAAGAAAAGGAAATAAAAAATACCTAGAAATAAAAGGAGCCAAAGAAAATAACTTAAAAAATATAAATGTAAAAATACCACTTGGTACAATGACACTAGTAACAGGAGTATCAGGTTCAGGAAAATCAAGTCTAATAAACGAAATCCTATACAAAGCCTTAGCCCAAAATATCTATGGCTCAAAAGTAAAACCAGGAAAACATAAAGAAATAAAAGGACTAGAAAATGTCGATAAAGTAGTACAAATATCTCAAGCCCCAATAGGAAGAACACCAAGAAGTAATCCTGCAACCTATACAGGAGTATTTGATGATATAAGAGACATCTTTGCCGAAACCAAAGAAGCCAAAATAAGAGGCTATGATAAAGGAAGATTCAGTTTCAATGTCAAAGGAGGAAGATGTGAAGCCTGCTGGGGTGATGGTGTAAAGAAAATAGAAATGCATTTCCTACCAGATGTATATGTTCCATGTGAAGTATGTAATGGAACAAGATATAATAGTGAAACACTAGAAATAAAGTATAAAGAAAAAAATATTTATGATGTATTAAATATGCGTGTAGAAGAAGCCCTAACATTCTTTGAAAATCATCCAAAAGTACTAAATAAACTAAAAGTATTAAATGAAGTAGGACTAGGCTATGTAAGACTAGGACAGTCTGCCCCAACACTATCAGGAGGAGAGGCTGCACGTGTTAAACTAGCAAAAGAACTTCAAAAAAAACCTACTGGTAAAAGTGTATTTATATTAGATGAACCTTCTACTGGACTTCATATAGATGACATTAAAAAACTACTAGCTATATTAAATAGAATAGTAGATAATGGGGACACAGTAATTGTAATTGAACACAACTTAGATATCATTAAAGTAGCAGACTACATAATTGATCTAGGTCCAGAAGGCGGGGATAATGGAGGAAAAGTAGTAACTACAGGTACTCCAGAAGAAGTAATTAAATGTAAAGAAAGTTATACAGGAAAGTATTTAAAAGATATGCTAAAATAGGTATTAAAAAATATCTATTTTTTCTTTAAACTAATTTTAACGAAGAGCCCGGTTATCGACAGAAATGTCGATAACTGCCATTTTCACACTTTTTAGAATTTAAAATTATCAGAATTATTATGATTTTCAATTAGAATTCCTTACATACTGAATTCTTACTTAATTCTTTCTCTAATTCATTTAACATTACATCATTTTTATAAATGAAAGTGGATGACATTATGTTAAATTTTTTTTCTTCTAAATTATTTACTTTTTATCATATTTTTATTATAATAAATTCTACAGAGGTTAATTTATGAAAATAAAATATTTATTTAAAAAAATTAAAAATATGAGATTTAAAGAATATGTAAATCATGCCAAAGAAATAGGTAAAAAAATAGATAAAAGTACATTCTATGTACTATTTGACATGGCTAGATGCGCTTTTCTATATGGAAGTGGATATATGGATTACTTTGAATTTGAATTTTACCTATTAAATAGTAAAGAAAGAAAGACTTATTTAACCGGTAAATATAATAATGATATAGTTAAAAAATATAATAAAAAAGAAGATTGGCACTACTTAGAAGATAAAGGAGAATTTAATAAATTATTTAAAAGTTTCTTAGGAAGAGACTTTATAGACTTAAGAGAAGTATCTTTTAAAGAGTTTAAAGAGTTTATTAGTGATAAAGATAAAATAGTTTGTAAACAAGCTAGTAACTGTGGTGGTAAAGGAATAGAAATAATAAGTATAGATAAATCTAAACTTAAAAATGAATATAATACGTTAAAAGTATATAATAGTATAATGAAAAAAGAAGAATAT
>USIB01000070.1 GCA_900554615.1 uncultured Mycoplasmatota bacterium
AGTAATCGATACTTTTATAGATACCTCTTTTATCTTGACATAATTCCATTATTGGTCCTATATAATCAGTAGGTACTAAGATATTGGTAAAGATATATGGTTCTTTGATATTTTTAATTTTTACTTTATCAGGCATCATACTAGGATTATCAATAAAGATTGTACTTCCATCGGTTAAATTTATTTCATAATTTACTGACGGAGTAGTAGCTATTATTTCGATACCAAATTCTCTTTCGATTCTCTCAGAGATTATTTCTAAATGTAATAATCCTAAGAAGCCCATTCTAAAGCCGAAACCTAAAGTACTAGAGGTTTCTGGTTCAAATGTTAAAGCAGCATCATTTAGTTTTAATTTTTCTATAGCTTCTTTTAAAGCTGGATATTTATTTGATTCAATAGGATAAATGCCACAGTAAACCATTGGTTTCATAGGTTTATAACCTGGTAATGGTGTGTCCGTTGGATCGTTTGCATCAGTTATAGTATCACCCACTTCAACAGAAGAAAGACTTTTTATCGATGCAGTGATAAATCCCACTTCACCTTCGTTTAAAACTTCTGTTTCATGTTCAAATGGAGTATGATAACCTAATGATACAACTTCATAAGAATCACCTGTAGTCATCATTTTTATTTTTGTCTTTTTAGTTATTTTACCAGATACCACCCTAACAAGAATAACAACACCACGATAAGAATCAAAATAACTATCAAATATTAAACATTTTAGTTTATCATTTACTTTCTTTGGTGGTGGTACTCTATCTATTATTGCTTCGACTAGGGAGTCTATTCCTACTCCTGTTTTAGCGGATACTTTTATTATTTCATCACTTGTAAAACCAAATGTATCATATAATTCTTTTTCTACTTTTGGGATATCTGCACTTGGAAGATCTATTTTATTTATTACTGGGATTATTTCTAGATTATTATCAAGGGCTAAGTATACATTAGCAAGGGTTTGTGCCTCTATTCCTTGGGTTGCATCTACTACTAATATGGCACCTTCACAGGCTGCTAGAGAACGAGATACTTCATAACTAAAGTCTACATGTCCTGGTGTATCTATTAGATTTAACATATATCCATTATATGATAATCTAACTGCATTTAATTTTATGGTTATTCCTCTTTCTCTTTCGATATCCATATTATCTAGTAGTTGTTCTTTCATTTGTCTTTTATCTACTTCACCTGTATATTCTAAAATACGGTCAGCAAGTGTGCTCTTTCCGTGGTCTATATGTGCTATTATACTAAAGTTTCTTATTTTTGATGTATTCATTTATATCAACTGCCTTCTTATAAATTATATCAAATATTGTGGTAAAATAAAAGAAGAAAAATTAGTTTTTTCTCTTTTTTTAGTTGGTATCCCTCTAATTCTTTGTATTAGAGGGTTATTTATAGCCTAAAGTCTATAAATAATGTATCAGCCATACTTATTATATATAAGCCGTAAGTATAGACTTGGATGTTATTTATTATAATAGCGGTACCATATATAATGGTAAGTATACAATACCATTTTCTTCTTTATAATCACCTGTATGAATTACATATGGTATATAAAGTTGTTCTTTATATTTATTTCTAAACTTATTTAAAGATACTATTGTGTAGTTTTTTCCCGACTTTACTTCGATAGGAGATATGTTATGTCTAGTTGTAATGTTAGACTTAGCAATTAAAAAATCAATTTCCATTCTATCATCACTATTATCTCTTGATGGATTAGAATAGAAGAAGAGCCTGTGGTTATTAGAAGTTAACATTTGAGCCACTATATTCTCTATAATCATACCACCATTATACTCTAATTTATCAAAAAGTATCTTTTTGTATATTTCTTCTGACACAATTCCTCTTTCATCAAAGGAATGAGAAATAAGTAATCCAGTATCAGCCATATAACATTTATATGAAGTATTATCCATATTTAAAGAAAGTCCAATACTTGGCTCAGTAGTGTTATAAGCATTATTAACAATCATTGCATCATTAAGCCATAAAAATGATTCTTCATAATCTCTTAATCTTGCTTCTTTATCCAAAGAAGTAATTTTAAACTTCTTTTCATGTCTTTGTAACTGAGCAGGTATTTCGTCAAAAATACTTTCTACTTTCAAACTATATTTACCAGCATGTTTTTTGATATCACTACGATATAAATTAATAATATTTCTCTTTACTTGGTCTACCTTATTAAAATCTTTAGTTAAAGAATATTCTAAAACGGCTTGTGGCATACCTCCTACTATTACATATTGTCTAAAATAGTCCATAGCCTTTCTATGTAATAATTGTCCTAATGGTTTTTTTTCATCATAACACTTTCTAATTAAGTCCATCATACTTACATTATCCATAGCCCACAAAAACTCTTCAAAATCCATAGGGTACATATTAATATGTTGCTCTTCACTCGGTATAAGTATATCATTTACATTTTCCTTTATTGATACTAAAGAACCTGTTTCCATATAATCATATCTTCCATCCTCTACCAAATATTTAATAGCGGACCTTGCTCTTGGATATAATTGAACTTCATCAAAGATAATTAAAGTATCTCTTTCATATAATTGCACATTATAATAATTTGATAAATATAAAAATAAACTATCTAAATCATCTAAATATATATCAAAAAGTTTTTTTACATCTTCTGGTGCCTTATTAAAATCTATTAGAATATAACTTTTATAATTGTTCTCGGCAAAGTCCTTTGCTATATAACTCTTTCCTACTCTTCTTGCTCCATCAATCAATATTGCACTTTTTCCATTAGATTCATTTTTCCATTTTACTAATTTTTCATATATTTTTCTTTTCATAACAAGTCTCCTTATATACAATATTATACACCATATTGTGGCATTTGCAATACTTTTTTCACGAAAGCATGATTTTTATATAGTCATTTTTACACGAAAACGAGATTTTTATATAAAAACAAACACTATAATTTATATAATGTTTGTTATTTTACTATTCTACTGTAACTGATTTAGCAAGATTTCTAGGTTTATCTATATCACAACCTCTTAATTTAGCAACATTATAGGCAAGCATTTGCATAGGAACAATAACTAGAAGTGGATTTAAAACATCATTATAAGAGTCTACTACTATAGTATAGTCAGAAAAATTATTATCTTTAATATTAGTAATAGCAATTATTTTTGCTCCTCTAGCAGATACTTCTTTTAAGTTACTTATTGTTTTATCACTTATTGTCTTATCAGTTACTACGGATACAACGCCAAAGTCTTTATCTATTAGGGAAATACTACCATGCTTAAGTTCTCCTGCTTGGAAGGCTTCACTATGGATATAAGATATTTCTTTTAATTTTAAACTTCCTTCCATACATAGATAGAAGTCTATTCCTCTACCTAAGTAAAATACATGTTCTTTATCTTTTAATACATTAGCAATTTCACTATAGTCATATTCTTCTATATATTTAGTAATTAAATTAGGTAAAAGTTTAATATCTTCAAGTACTTTAGTCTCATAACTACTACCTTTAATAGATAAAAGTAATAGAATTATTATTTGGGCTAAATATGCTTTAGTAGTAGCAACCGCTATTTCTATACCTGCCTCAGTATAGATTACATTATCGGCATCTCTTGCAATAGAAGAGTCTCTTCTGTTAACGATAGCAAGAGTATCTATATCATTTTCTTTTGCAATCTTTAAGGCTGCTAGTGTGTCAGCAGTCTCTCCTGACTGAGATATTAATATTACTAAAGTATCTTTATTGAAGAAGTTTCTTTGATATCTATATTCTGAAGCATAATATACATCAGTTTTTATATTAGCATATTTTTCAATATAATATTTACCTACTTCTCCTGCAAATGAAGCAGAGCCACAGGCAACTATATCAATGTTTTTATATTTTTTAATATCAAATATATCTTTTACTTTGTTATCTTCAGTGTATATATTTAAAATCTTTTTTACTACATCTGATTCTTCATTTATTTCTTTTAACATAAAATGCTCATAGCCGTTTTTACTTATTGTATCGACATCATTATTATATTCTTTTATTTCTTTTGTGATTTCTTTTCCATTTTTATCATAATAATTAACTTTATCTTTGGTTAATTCAACGATATCATATTTATCTAATACTACATATTTATTAGTAACATGAAGTATTGCAGGTATATCACTTGCAAACATATTACCTTCAGGAGATATGCCTACGATTAAAGGACTATCTTTTCTAATACCATATATTGTATCTGGATTATCTTCATTTATGATATTAAACGAATAACTTCCTTTAAGGATATCTGTCACTTTACTAAGTGTTTTTATCGTATCTTTTGTTTCATTATAAATATCATCTATTTGGGCTGCTGCCACCTCAGTATCTGTTTCAGTTTTAAATGTATATCCTTTATTTTCTAGTTCCTTTTTTAAAATATCATAATTTTCTATTATACCATTATGGACTAAAGTTATTTTACCTTGTTTATGAGGGTGAGCATTTATATCATCTGCTTTCCCATGAGTAGCCCATCTAGTATGGGATATTCCTACACTAGCAGGACTACTATAATCAAGAATACTATCTAAGTTTTTGATTGGACCTGCTTTCTTTAAAATATTTATTTTATTATCAGCAATATATGCAATACCTGCTGAATCATAACCCCTATATTCTAATGACTTTAAACCAGTCATAATATTTTTTATTACATCTTTTCTTCCTGCATAACCTACTATGCCACACATATTTTACCTCTCTATCTTATATGTGATTATTATTTTGTTACAATATTGATTTTGTTTTTTGATAATAATCTTATGAGTATATAAACCCAGAGTAGCATCCGCCGAATTTTCGATAACTACTTCTCCTCGTCAACCTTGAGTGGTTCTGGCGCTAGTTTATAGTTTTACCTCCCTTTACTTATAAACTTTCTATTATAGTATATCTTTTTTTTAATGTTTTGTAAACTATCTAAGGAAAGATAATATAATTTTTTTCACTCAAACTTTGTTATTTTTGTGAATAATAGCACACATACACTTATCAAAATTAGGTATGTCACTACTGATATAACATTTAATTATTCTGAAATTATTTCTTATAATTTCTTCTTTAAATGTAGTAAAATCTACTATATTACATGAAGTACTAGTTACCATTATTTCTTTATTAGTATTTATATTTTTTCTTACTACTTTTTTAAAAGCATCATCAATATTAGTCTTATAAGTACTAGTACCATCTCCCATAGATATAACTAAAGCAATACCATTATTATTTAGATGTTCATATATAAATTTATAGAATAAATTTCGATGTTCTTCTTTTAAAAACATATGAATAACTGCTACTGAATAGATAAAATCATATTTATTATTTAATTTATCTTTCATTATATCTAAAGATTTAAAATTATTTATATATTTATTATTAGTCAGTTCATTACATTTAGCAATTACTGTTTTAGCGTAATCAATACCTAATATATTATGATAACCCATATTAAGTAAATGAATTGTATCTCTACCTTCTCCGCATCCTACTTCTAATATACTATTATTCTTAGTAATATTATAGTCCTTTATTACTTTAACTACATCTTTACTAAAATCTTTTATTTCCCATAACATATTATTATTATAAACATCTTTATATCTATCTTCATAAGCTTCATAATATTCTTTTTTCATAACATTACCTCTCTTACTTTTTTAGTTTATCTAATAATTCTTTTAATATATTATTATCTTCCATCTTAGTAATAGCAAAACACTTCTTACCTAAATCTTTAAATGAAGCACCAGAATGATATAGTACTCTATTATCTATTATAATAAATCGATCATGAAATATATTAGTAGTTATTATTTCTATATTACTATATTGTTTTTCATACTTCTCTTTAGAAATATTATCTATATTTTCTGTATATATTTTTACTTTAACATTAATATTTCTAATAATATCAAATAATTTTTTACCAGCATAATTATCTATTATAATTATTTCTTTCTTTGCTTTATTTAATATATCTATAAGTAAAGAATATGCATCATATATCTGTCCTTCATAAAAAATATGATTATTACTTTCTTTTGTATTTAACTTATCAAAAGATTCCTGTAATAATTTTATATCTTCTGTATTTTTTATAGTTAATTCATTAAAATACTTCTGTTCTATCAGTGAAGTATTTATTATGTTTTTCATTACTACAAAAGCCCTCATAATATTTACACTTACTATACTAGCATTCTCAGTTTTAAGTACTGTTGCTAACATTGCAATCCCCTGTTCAGTAAAAACATATGGTAGTTTTCTAACTCCACCATACATATTCCAACTTGAAGTTTCAATTTGAAACTTCAGGTTATCATACTCATCCTTATTTATTTGAAAATAAAAATCCTGTGGGAATCTTTCTATATTTCTTTTAACCGCTAAATTAAGTGATTTGGTTTCGTTTTTGCAACCATATAATCTTGCTCAATCAGAGTCTAGCATTACCTGCTTACCTCTAATTTCATATATCATATTTTCTATCTTTA
>USIB01000071.1 GCA_900554615.1 uncultured Mycoplasmatota bacterium
CTAAATTGTGTGCAAAATCATTAAATTGTGTGCAATTTGTGTGCGAAAAATAAAAAATCATGCACACAAATCTATTTAACCCATATAAATAAAGGGTTTGTGTTATGCACACAAAATCATGAAATCAACATTCGTGTTGATTTTTTTCGTTCTCTAAAAGATTTAGAGGAGGAAAAAATTTATGGCACAAGTGAACACAATGAAAAGGGGGAATTACTATCAATACAGATTCGAAATAGCACCACAAGATGGAAAAAGGAAGTTTATTAACAAGTCTGGTTTTAAAACAAAACAAGAAGCGTATGAAGCTGGTATGAAAGCATATAACGAATATACAAATACTGGTAATGTTTTTAAACCATCAACAGTATCATTTTCTGATTATCTTGATTATTGGATGAAAATGTATTGCAACATTAATTTAAGATACGCAACTATAATTACCTATGAGAATATTATTAAAAACCATATAAAACCTAGATTAGGGTTTTATAGATTATCACAAATAACGTCAGCAACGATACAAGAATTTATAAATAATATTTATGTAGAAAAAGGATTTTCTAAAAGTTTTTTACGAACAATTTTAAAAGTGTTAAAAGGAGCATTAGGATATGCAACTGATGTAGTTGGATTCATTAAAATTAATCCTGCATTAAAAGTCAAAATACCAAAGTATGATGCACCCCAAGCTGATCCTGCACATATATTTACACCAGAAGAAATAGAGATTATTTTTAATAGGTTTAGAAATAGTCATACTATCTATTATGCTTTTTTAACTGCATATTATACTGGATTACGTATATCAGAGGTATTTGGGTTAACATGGGAAGATATAGATTTTGAAAACAAAACATTGAGAGTAGATAGAAATATTATCAAAAAAAATCAATCTGGTGGAACAAAAAGGAGATTGATAGAAGGAAATTCAACCACAGTTTGGTATTTTGGCAATTGTAAAACTCCATCAAGTCATAGAGTAATTGAAATCGGTGATACATTATTAAATGCTCTAAAAGAATTTAAATATGAACAAGAAATATTTAGAGAACAATATGGTGATTCATATATGAAACATTATGCTAAGGAAGTTATGAATCCTTACACAAATAAACCAGAAACAAAAATAGTAAATGCTTATGCAGAAATTGATGTAGCATTACCAGAAGTTCATCTAATATTTGTAAAGAACAATGGAGTATTTGAAGGGACAGATACATGTAAACATCCATTTAAAGTAATACATTACGAATTAGGTATACCTTGTAGATTTCATGACTTTAGAGATACACACGCTACAAGATTAATTGAAGCTGGTGCTGATATAAAAGCAGTATCAAAAAGGTTAGGACATAGCACAATAGAAACTACATATAATATCTATGTTCGTGTGACTGTTAAGATGGAAGAAGAAGTTGTAAGTAAATTTGAAGATTATGCAAATTCGTTAGAAATTTCAATTTTAAAAAAGCCAAAAGAACTAATGCAGGAATACTGATAACACATGTTATTTATATTAATTGAACTGATAATTCAGTTCTTTTTTTATGTCGTAAAACAGAAAGGATGATGTAAAATGGCAGTGTTTAAAATCGAAAAACAGAAGAATTATACTGTTATGAGCAATTATCATTTACAAGATAGAAATTTATCATACAAAGCGAAAGGATTATTATCATTCATGCTTAGTTTACCAGAGGACTGGGATTACTCTTTGAATGGTTTAGTTGCTGTTAGTAAAGAAAGTAAGAAAGCAATTAGAAATATATTGAGTGAATTAATAAATAAAGGATATGTGGTAAGAGAACAAGGCAGAGGAGAAAAAGGGTATTATAAGTATGATTACATAATTAGAGAAATTCCTGTTAATGTATTAGAGAAGGATCATCCAGATACCCAAAAGGGAGATGCCGTTAAAGGAGATGCCGAAAAAGGCACACAAATAAATACTAATAAAGAAAATACTAAAGAACAAATAGATAAAATAGATAAAACCATAAATGAAAAAAATTTTTCAAAATCAGATGATTTAAACTCAAATAAAACACACCATTCTATTACCAAAGATTTGATTAAAAGAAAATATTTAAAAGATGATGATATAGAACTATATAAGTATGATAAATTATTTAAACAGTTATTAAAACAATATGAATTTACAAATATAGTGACAATAACACATTACATTGCATCAAGTGTGGTTAAAAGACATTTTTTAGATGGATATAATGAGATTATAGATAATAAATTTGGATATTTAAAAAAATCTATCATGAACAATATTGATAGATTTAATAAAAATGAAATAGAATGGGACGAAGAGCTAGGATGGTTTAAAGAAAAAGAACAAGACTATGATAGGGATTTTTATGATGGCTATGAAATATCGTATTAAAAAATAAAAAATATGTTTTATTGCATATTTTTCATATTCTTAATTATTATGTCTAAACTTTTTAGAGTCTTTTTATCAACTTCTAAAATAATACTATGTAGAATTTTTAATTCTTCAACATCTAATTTTTTAATATTATCGGATATAAGAACGACTATTTTGTCTTTATCAGTATACGTTTTTTGTTTTACTTCACCATTTTGGTATGCAGTTTGATATTCAATAATTTTTTCTTCTAGTTCAGGCAAATCCATACACATACCATTTGCTATAAGTCCTAAAATTACACCAGATATTCCTATCTTACCATATTTATTATTTAGTAGTTTACTTAATGTTGCTTTGTTTACTTTTGATTTTCTCCCGAATTCTGATAAACTCATATTATGCAGTTCTAAATATTCAATCAAAATAAGTCTTACAGCAGATTCCCTACTCATTATTTATCTCCTTTCATAAAAAATTAACTTCAATATTATTTTACTATTTTTTTGTAAAAATGTCTACTAGTATAAACAATTTTATAACTGATTTCAAACTATATCGTTTATACTAGTAGACAATTTAAGATATTTTTGATAAAATATTTTCTATATAACGTAGTTATATTTTAGCAGTAGGAGGTTGTGCAATATGACATATATGATTAGGGTGATGTTTTCATCCTGACTTATAGTAAGGAAGGCAGGTGAAATTTTGTATAGACGACAGTCTTCAGTAGGACAAGTGAAAAGTATTAAAATTCTCGTAGTAGAAGGTGAGAAAGATTTTACTTTATCTACCCAATTGGATGATGAATCTACGATTCGGATATTAGAGGTGTGTCTAAATAAACTTAGGGATAAGACATCACTAAATGTAGTGCCAATTATGGGAAAGGAAAGTATATATGATCAAAGAAAAAAGAAATGAAGTAGAAGTAGTTTTAGCAGTAGTAAAGGAATATCTAAATGAGGAAAAAGATATGCCTTGTGAAGTAATGAAGTATGTTGTACAAGAATTAAACAAATTGGAGGAAAATTACAATAAAACTATTAATGATTTAATGAATTGTAATTCTTTGGTAGTAAAAATGGAGCAATTATTTAATTTAATTGGTGCTATCGGTACTATTTCAATTGAAGACGAAGATAAACTAGATAAAACATTAGCTAATTTAGAAAATTATGTTAAATCTATAAGGAATTGAAATTAGTATCGGCTGTATAGAAAAACTATACAGCAATTTATTTGAATATGATTTTTTTAATAGGGTATTGACTTTTATAAAAATAAAGGTTATTATTTTAATAGAAAGTGTTTACTAGTGTAAACGGCTTTAGAAGTAGCTTGGAGGTGATGTGGTATAATGCTGAAAGTAGTTTGAAGTGTTTTTATGTAGTAAATTTCTAGCAGTATATATTTTATTTTTTTTAATCATATCGTTTACTAGTGTAAACATTATATTAAAAAAGTAAAGTGAGGTGATAGTGATTTTTAAAGAAAAAGAAAGATATCGCATTTATAATGCATTATCTGAAGATCACGGCTATTTTCTTACCATCATTAAAATTTGTAATAATACTATTTATTACTTGTTTGATGGTATTGATGAGGTTAAATGTTTTGATGTCCGAAGTGACTTTGCAGTAGATTTAATAAAGGTAGTTTAAATTTAGTTCATCAGTTTTATGAGAGGAGCAACTGTTATGAGATTTTCTGATGATAATACTGTCATTCCTAAATGGATTTTGTATCATCTGAGAAAATATGGGAACTGTTGCTGTGGTAGAGAAATAGTAAAAAAATTAGGAAGGGAAAAAATTTTACAATTATTAAGAAAAGAGGGGTATCCTTGTATATTACGTATTGTATATGATGATATGTTTCATAAACCCAGAAGAAAAGTAAAATATCCTCGTGATGCTTATTATATTTTAGAAATTGAATGTGTAGTTAAGAGTTATTTTATATGAACGAAATTAGAAGAGGAAAGGTATATGATGTGGAATTAAAAAATACATCATCACATGTTCAGTTTGGAAGACGTCCATGTTTGGTTGTTCAAAATAATTTAGGAAATACATTTTCTCCTACAATCATTGTTGTCCCATTAACAACTAAACTCAAAAAAACACATTTACCTGTTCATGTTATAACAGCTAAAAATCAAATGGCATTATGCGAGTGCGTTTTAACTATTTCAAAGGAGCAAATAATTTCTTATATTAAAACTTTAGATGAGAAAACTATGAAACTAATAGACAGAGCTTTATCCATTTCGTTGGAATTAGAAAAGGAGGGAACAGTATTAAAAAAGTAAAACAAATTTATGAAGATTTGTGTAGTGAAAGTTCTGAGAAGTATTGGTGTGACGAAGGAAATAATAAAAGAATGAGAAGTTATTATAAGTTATCTAAAATATTAAAAGTAATCAAATACTTATTAATATTAGGGTTAATACTTTATTGTATAATATTAACAACAAATAGTATCTTCTGTTTATTTGATAAATATATCTGTTGTGAAAAAGAACTAACATTATTGAGCTATGTTGATTTTAAAAAGTTTATTTTAGATATTTATATTGTCACTTTTATTATAACTTTATTTGTAGTTCTATATTTAAGTAGAAAACAAAGATATTCATTAAATAAAATTTTCTGTATTTTGGTGAGTGGTTTGTTATTTCTACCTGTTAGTGCATTGTTAATTTATAACTTTGTAGCGTTAAAAAGTTTAATGAGTAGTTTTTATTTATTAGTAGTATTTAGTGTTTTAATGATTATAATCAATCAATTAACAAACAGAATTGATAGATTATATGATATAGCAGTAGGTAGTAATGAAATAAAAGAAAGGAAAGGAAAGAAAATATGCAAGGAAAAGTAAAATGGTTTAGTAGTGAGAAAGGATATGGATTCATATCATCAAGTGAAAAGGAGCAAGATATATATGTTCATTTTTCAGATATTGTGATGAAAGGATTTAAAACATTGGATGAAAATGATATAGTAAAATTTGATTATGATGAAGAAATGAATAAAGCAGTAAATGTTCACAAAATCTCAGTTTCTGAAGAAAATGACGAAACAAAGAGTGAATAATGAAACTATTTGATGATATAATAATATCAAAGATAGATTTGGATAGAACATCACAAAACGGAAAGGAAATTTGTGATCTATATCAACCGTTAGTAGAAAAAAGATTAAAACAAGCAATGAACACCCCATTTAATTCAGCAAGTTTTGTTATGTTTTCAGAAAATAAGAAAGGTGGCAATTCTTCAGAAGTTAAATTGTTAGATCGTTTATCTTGGATTGATGATCAAACAGGAAGTTATATCCGTAATGTAT
This sequence comes from uncultured Mycoplasmatota bacterium, assembly GCA_900554615.1. GTDB lineage: Bacteria > Bacillota_I > Bacilli_A > RF39 > UBA660 > CAG-302. The sequence continues at coordinate 5,737 of USIB01000071.1, forward strand.
TGAAGATTCAAAAAAAGGATAAAACTATTGGTGAATTTTTAAAGTGGAAATGTTTTTATGGATTAAGTGATAGAGAAATATCTAATAAAATCCAAAAGGATGAAAGAACAGTTAGAAGATATAAAGCACGAGCGTATTATTATCTTGCTGTTTATTCAAATCAGGTTGAGTTTATATATGAGAAAACATATCATTTTCAACTTGATTAAATAGAAGTATTTATTAATGTGGAATCTTCCACATTAAAGACATAAGAAGTTGGAGGAGTAAAATGAAGAAAAAAGTAGTTTTAGTAATTATTTGTTTAATAGTTGTATTTTTAGTAGGATTATTATTTATAATACACAAAAAATCTAATACAATTATTTTAAAAAAAGAAAAATTCATTTATGAATTAGGAGAGGAAATAAGTGCAGATGTATCTAATTATATTAAAGATGCTGATTCTATTAAGAATATAACAGAATATAAAATTGTGACAGATGATTTTAAAATTGTTGATAAAAAGTTAGTTATCAACAATGATAAACTTACTGTTGGTGATTACAATATTAATATTGTGCATAAAAACGTATCTAAAAAAGTGATTATTAAAATAGTTGATACTACTTCTCCAGAGTTCACCACTTTTGAAGAAAATATTAAAATAGAACAAACTTCAGAAGAAGTAGACTTACTAAAATATTTTGAAGCAACTGATTTAACTGAAGTTAAAATCACAATAGATGGTGAGTATGATTTGACTCAAGAAGGGGACTATGATATTAACGTGATTGCAAC
>USIB01000072.1 GCA_900554615.1 uncultured Mycoplasmatota bacterium
CTTAAATACAGTAAGAGAGGCCAACGATGATAGGAAGATTTTAAGAGAGTGGCAACTACAAGATGCAAAGTTAAAGATAATTGAAGAGAATAATGCTGAGAAGAGAAGGATACATAAAGAAGGAATTAAACAAGGAAAAAAAGAAGGTATCCAAGAGGGACTACAAAAAGGTGCAGAAGAAAGTAAGAAAGAAGTCATAATAAATATGTTAAGAAAGAAATTAGATTATACTATAATTTCCGAAGTAACAGGAAAAACAATTGAAGAGATAAAAGAAATAGAAAAGAATATATAAAGTCTTTAATATAAAGATTCTTTCTTCTTAATATGTATTTGTAAAGAATAAAAAAAAGAACACTTATAGTAAGTGCTCTTTAATATCTTTAATGGAGGACGTAGTCGGATTTGAACCAACGCTCAGGGAGTTGCAGTCCCGTGCCTTACCACTTGGCTATACGTCCAAAAGACATTTTAATTATAACAGACTTTTTTAACTATTTCAATATATTTTATGAAAAAAGTATAAAAAGTTGCCAAAAGTGATGTAATTATTAAAAAAATATAGTATAATATATTTACTTTGAGAGGGGAATTAAAAATGGAAAGAATACAAAAGAGAATATCATCTTTAGGATATTGTTCAAGAAGAAAAGCTGAAGAATTAATACAAAAGGGATTAGTAGAAATAAATGGAGAAGTAGTAACTAAATTAGGTACTACTGTTAAACCAGGTGATATAATTACAGTTGAAGGTAATATTTTAGATAACAATAAAGCTTATGAATATTATTTATTAAATAAGCCTAAAGGAGTAGTAACTACTACTAACGACGAGAAGGGTAGAAAAACTGTTATAGATTTAATAGATACTACTACAAGAATATATCCAGTAGGTAGACTTGATTATGATACAACAGGAGCCCTTATTCTTACTAATGATGGGGAACTTGCTAATTTACTTATGAGTCCTAGTTCTAATGTAGATAAAACATATGTTGCTAAAGTAAAAGGAATAGTACAGATACCTGACCTTCAAAAGTTAAGAAATGGTATAGTAATAGATGGAATTAAGACTAAAAAGGCTAAAGTAAGACTAAAGAGTGTAGATAAAAAGAAAGAGACATCAGTGGTTATTCTTACTATTCATGAGGGTAAGAATCATCAAATAAAGAAAATGTTTGAAACTCTTGGTTATAAGGTAATTAAACTAAGAAGGGAGAAGATAGACTTTTTAGATTTAAAGGGACTTCTTCCAGGAGAATATAGAAATCTTTCTATAAAAGAAGTTAAAATACTATATAGTTTATGTAAGAAAGGTTAGGACTTATAATAATGCAGTTAAATATAAAAGAAACAAATGAGAATAATATTACAAAGATGGATAGTAGTATTAATATCGATTTACCGCTGTTTAAATCTTTAATTGATAAAACAAATGAAGAATTAATTATTGATATGATTATGTCTAATAAGATAATTAATAAGTTTAAACAACCAGAAAAAATAATGAAATTAATTATTAATTGTGTTCTTGAGAAAGAAAGCATAGATGTTTTAAAAGAATTATTAATAGATGAGGGGATTCCTATATTATCTTTAATACTTAGTATTGCTATTGGGTATAATCAAAAATATAATTATTTAAAAGAAATAGAGTCTGCGAGTGAAGTATTTATTTTTTCTAATGAAAATAATTTTATTTCAGCATTAGAATTAAGTAAAAGATTTACTTCTAAGGTAATATTATCTGCTCAAAGTATATCTCTTATAGATTATAAGAGATTACTTGAAGAATATGGAATTGAAAAGATTAAAGATTTAAATGTTTATATTGATTATCAAAAGAATAATAGTCCTATATCTATTAATTCGGTATATAATGTATCATGTTCTATTAATTCAGTAGTAGAAGAAATTAATAAATATGATTTATCTCCTCTTGAGAAGGTAACGTATGTATATGATATTGTTAAATATCGTTTATATGAAGATGATTTAGAAGATATTAATAATTCTAGAGATTTAGATAAGGTATTAAATGGGAATAAAATAGTATGTTCAGGTTATTCTAATTTATTTACAGCAGTATTAATTAGTTTAGGTATTAAATCTATACCAGTAATTGATTTGAATATTAGACATCAAAGAAGTCTTGCTTATATTAAAGATAGTAAATATAATGTAGATGGAGTATATGCTTTCGATCCTACTTGGGATAAGAGAATTAATGAAGATGATACTGAGTATTTAGATAGATATGATTACTTTTTAATGCCTATTATTAGGAGTATGAAAAGCTGCTACTGCGAAATAAGTGAAATACTAGATTTAGATAGAGAAGAATTACTTAATATTATTGATGGAGAAAATATGGAGTCTGCTATCTGGGTATTAGAAAGACTTAATACTATTTTTACATTAGCAGATTCTAAATATGTTCCAGATAATAAGTATTATATGGTAGAAGATATATCAAAAGAATATGATAAAGTAATTGATAAATATTATTCTAGTGAGATAGGTTTTGAAGAATTTACTAAGTTGTTATATCATGTTAGAGAAGTTGAAGTTCTTAGTAATATGGTTAATAATTTAAATAAAGATAGTATTAGAAGTATATCTACAAATAGATATATGAAGATTAATAAGAGTAAGGTAAGAAGTAAGAGATATGGAGAATTAAATTAAGACTTAATAGTCTTTTTCTTTTGCTCTAACATATAATTTAATAGGTGATGTTATGACCAAGATAGATAATTTTAAAGAGTTTGTTAGAAATAATCCTAATTTAATTAGTTATGTTCATCAGGGAGAATATTCTTGGCAGTATTTTTATGAGTTATATGATTTATATGGAGAAAATAATGATATATGGAATAAATATTTAAGTAAGAAGGAAGAAGTTAGTTCTAATTTAAATAGTACTACTAATGATAATGGAAGTAGTAATAATAATATTAATAATTCATTAGGTAATATAGTTGATATGGTAAAAAAACTTGATCCAAATAAATTACAAGATGGTTTGTCTTCTGTACAAAAGGCTATAGATTTATTTGGAGGACTTTTAGTAAAAGGTAAGAGTAGTACTAGTACTTATAATCCTAGACCAGTATACAAGAGGTTTGATGATTAATGACTATTGAGAATCAAATAAGACTATCTAATGACCAGATGTTAACAAGATTTATTAGAGAGTATCCAATATGGTATAAAAGATTAAATAGGAATCCTGATTTATTTAATGATATGATTATGGATATGAAAGAAAAATATAAATTAACTACTAGTGATAGGATTAATAATACATTAAATAGTATAAATATGTTAAAAACTTTTTTAGATGTGCTAAAATAAAAATACCAAGATAAGATGTCTTGGTATTAATTTTTAAATCTTAGTTTTTCATTTGATATATTAAAGAGCATTCCTATTAGTATCATATAAGATAATAGGGAAGAACCACCATATGATACAAAGGGAAGAGTAATACCCATGATAGGAAGTAGTCCAATAGTCATACTAATATTTTGTATTTGTTGAAAGAGTAGTACTGCTATTATACCTCCTACTGTGAATTTATCATAACTATTAGTAGTTTTACTTGATAAAGATATTATATTTAAATCAAAGTATATAAGCAAAGATATTAATATAAGTACTCCAATGAAACCAAAGTTAGAAGCAAATACAGCAAATATAAAGTCTGTTTGCATTTCAGGAAAGTAAATAGGAGTATGATTAAATCCATGTCCTAGAGGACCTGCAGATCCGATAGCAGTAATACTATTAGTAAGTTGGAGACCACTAGAATTAGACCAATTTAATATTCTATCCATTCGGTAGAAGAAACTAGTACCAAATATTTTGATAAATAAGTCTCCATCTAGGAAATATACTGCTAGAAAAGCACCTCCTAGTAAAACAATAATACCAATGGTGGCAATAAACCATCTATTTCTAAATCCAGCCGTAAAGAGCATAACTATTGTTATAATAAAATAAATAAGGACTGCTCCTGTATCTGGTTCGATAAATGTAAGAATAGAAGGTATACCTACTACTATTAATACTTTAATTAGAAATCTAAACTCTTCTCCTATATCATTTCTTTTTCTTTCGGTGTTAAAGTCTCCTATCATACGAGAGAGAGTTATTATTAGAAATATTTTCATAAACTCAGATGGTTGAAAACTACCTATATAGGGTATTATAAACCAACATCTAGCATTATTTATTGGTTTACCAATAAATAATACTAGTATTAAGAGAAATACTCCTACTAAATAAAATATATAAGCATTATTATATAAAAACTTATTTCCAAATAACATCATAACATATGCGATAATAAAACCAAGTGTATACCATAATATTTGTTTTAAATATAGGTTTTGTAAATCACTAGGTAATAAGGCTCTACTACAATATATGGTTATTACACTAATAATACCAAATATTATGAGTGGTATTAATATATTATATTCTACTTTAAACTTAGATTCTTTCTTCACTTTTATCACTCTCTTAATTATAATACCACAAATATTAAAAATAATAAATATAAATCTATTTATTTTCATATATTTAGTAGAGGGTGATAAAAGTGAATGAACTTCCGAAAATGTATCATAATAAAATTGATAAAAATATTAATAATAATGAGAGAGTATTCTCTACATTAAATAATGATAATATTATTAATAATACTAATAATAGTTTTATTAATAATAGAAATAATCTTACTGTTGAACAGAAGATAGTTAATATTTTTAATTCTCCTAATTATATTTATAAGATTGATGTAGTTATTGTTACTGATAAATATAAAGAGGTTAAGAGAATTATTGGTAAAAATAATAATAATTTAATTACTATGGATAATGAATATATTCCTATTAATACTATTAGAGATATTTATATTAATAAATAAATATTTCTTTTTTATTTATGTATTATTTAATAAAAAAGTAGTAAAAATTATTTTATATAATAGAAACTTGAGACTCAACTAGTACTATTTTGTTACACGACTAAAAGTGGGACGGCTGTCTCACTTTTAAAACTTTTTAAATTGTCTAATTAATTATTTTTCTTCTTTATAAATATGGTGAAATTCTCTCTTAGATTTGTAATCTATTGGAACACATTTATTGAAATTATATTTTGAACAAATAATATATGGTGGTGTGGATATAGGTAATCCATTCCATTCATCTTCTTGTTCAAATTCTAGTACTGCTTCAATAGGTGCTTCAAACTTGTTTTTACATTTTGGACAGATGTAAGCAACTATTTTGCCACTTAATTTAAATGGAAAAATTTCAAAATCAAACATATTATCCTCCTCCAATAATTTCACAAGCATATTTCATTACTGCACCACACTTTGGACAACTATATGGATCTCTGTTAAAACTTTTTAAAATAGATAATTTGTGTTTTAATATTTGTTTCTTTACAGTATAATGAACTTGATTGTAAATGTCAAAATAAAAGTACAAAAAAGGAAAGTCTTTAGACTTCCTAATGAAAAATTGCAAATGTCAGTATAAAAATATATAAAATAAACAAACAATTGTATGAAAACAGATTGACAACATTTTAAGAATGTGATATCATTTATGTGTAGGGTGGTGAGGTTAATGTTTAGAGCATATAAGTTTAGATTATATCCTGATAAAGAACAATTAGAATTAATAAATAAAACTTTTGGAAGCAGTAGATATGTGTATAACCATTATTTAGATAAAATGAAAAATAATGGATATGTAAATGCTTATACTAATATAAAAGATTATACTAGTACTTTGAAGTATGAGGCAGTATTCTTACAAGAAATAGATAGTATTGTAATAAGAAAGTCTTTATTTAATTTAGATGATGCTTATAAAAGATTATTTAATAAAACAGGAGGATATCCTAAGTTTAAAAGTAAATATAATAGAAATAGTTATAATACTACTGCTGTATATAATAACTATAAAGATAAAGAATATTGTAATATAGAATTAGATTTAACTAATAGACAAATAAAATTACCAAAATTAAAATGGATAAAAGTTAGAGGATATAGAAATACAGATAATATTAATGGTAAAATAAAAAGTGCTACTATATCAAGAGAACCAAATGGTAAGTATTATGTATCTGTTTTATATAAAATGTATGATATATTACCAGAAATAAAACCTAGAACTATTGTAGGAATAGATTTAGGCATAAAGAAATTATTAACTTTATCAGATGGAACAACTTATGATAATAATAAATATATAGATAAATATGAAAAAAGAATAAAAAGAAAACAAAGAGAATTATCTAGAAAAGAAAAAGGTAGTGAGAATTACTACAAATGTAAAAAAGAGTTAGCAATACTTTATAGTAAACTTTCTAATGCTAGAAGGCTTTATATTCATAAAATAACTAAAGATATAACTGATGAATATGATATTATTACTTGTG
>USIB01000073.1 GCA_900554615.1 uncultured Mycoplasmatota bacterium
ACCCCTTATAGGGGTTAGAGAAAAACCACTAGTTAAACTAGTGGATTTTTATTTTATATAACTTTTACATCTTATTTATAATTCTAATTTATTTTAATCTTTTTGATATTATAAATTTATCATTTTTAAAAAGTGTAAATATATTTTGATTATTGCTTATTTTATGATTATTTAGTATTTTAAGATGTATTTTATTGGTTTCGAGTTAGAATATCGTTATTTTAAGATAATATTGAAATAATTTAAAAAGTGAGATTTTGTTCTCACTTTTGTTAATTTTTTGAAATATCTTCTTTTTTTGTTTTAGCAGTATTATTTTTGACTTCTAATTCTTTGGCATCATCTACTTGTTTTAATCCCAGATTTATGAAGTATATTATGACTAGCCAGGCAATTACTGTTAGTACTATTTGTAATAAATAATATGGTGTATTTATTGGCATATCCCATACCCCATGAAGTATAATTGGAATTAAGCATATAAGTAAAAATCTTTTGTCATTTAGATGTTTTTTATCGAGTTTGTCAAAACCTTTGACGTACATTAATCCAGCACCTTCGATAGCGGCCCAGGCTACATGACCACCCGGTGCTAAGAATCCACGAAGTTTTATAACTTCAAGCATTGATTCAAGTCCATTGTTTAAACCAAAACGTAAAATATATCCTGCTGTTTCAAATGCTGCAAATCCAGCACCAACCGCTGCTCCAACTAAAAGACCATTTAATATATAGTTGCTCTTTTTACTTTTAAATAAGAAAATTGCAACTATGGCGGCTTTAGCAATTTCTTCAATTAGTCCTACCATTAGGGCTCCTGAATAAGTGGCAATATCAGTGTTGAAGTTTAATGAGAAGAATAATATTGCTAATATTAAACTTAAGCCTCCACCTAATATAAAGTATTTCATAACTTTATAGAATGGAATATTTCGGAATATGTTGATTTCAAAGAAGAATATTAGTATTGTTACTGGAACTGCGAATGCTGCTAACATTATCATTGCTGGTAGAAAGTTTGCATTTCCATACGATATAAATCCGATTCTAACTGGAATATATGCTATTATGAAGAATACAAGTATTTTAAAGTAAACCCATGCGGTTGCTTTATTTGGATTAATATCTTTTAAATTGGGTGTTGTATTTTTGCCTCCACATATAAATACTTTATCTAATTCTTCTTCAGTATGTTTGCTAAAAGTGTTTTTAAATAAGTCTTTAAAAGTTACATAATTTTTGCTTTTAGCACCTGTGATTTTGTCTAAATTGTCATTTATGATATTTTGTGCATTTTTCTTTTGTAGTGGGAAACCACACTCTGGACAAGTATTATCACTCGCTTTTACTATTTTTCCACATTCTGGACAAATTTTGTTTTCATTTTTATGTCCGCAGTTTGGACAAACTTTAGCGGTACTAGAGATTTCTTTATTACATTCACTACATTTTATTAAAGCCATATTATTTTACCTCCTTTAATGTTTCTATTATAATTCTTGCAATGTTATTTATTTCATCAGTGTTGGTATTTTCTTCTTTAGTAGTTACCAAGTACATACTATTATTTACTAGAAAAGCATATCTATTATCTACTACTGCATGTCCATTAGATGTATAGGCAAATGCCATTCCATATACGTATTTATCTCCTACATTAGCACTAAGTAAATCAATTAGTATACTAGCATCAGAATATTCTTGATCAATTGCAGTAGTTACTTCTTTCAATAATGTTTTTCCATCAGTATATCCTTTGTATTTTTCTATCATAATATAAGGTATTAATGCTCCTTGGTCATCTATATTTTTTCCTACATAGATGCTGTTGTCTTTACTAACATATACTTTATAACTGGTTGGAAATTCAAAATATTTGCCATTTTGATTAAATTCGTAGTTTCCGTTGGCGTTTGGTTGTGGTTCAGTAGTTGGATTATTGTTATTAGGATTTTTATTGGAATTACTAAAGAATAAAAAATATCCTCCTACTATAACTATCAGTATAATTATTAAGTATTTGTTGTTCCATTTTCCTTTAAAATTATTTAAAGTATTGTTATTTAATTTTTTTTCAAAAGAATATCCACAACGAGGGCAATTTTCTGCTTTATCGCTTATTTCTTTGTCACATTCAGGACATTTAATTAATGCCATATCGATTCCTCCTCTTATTTATTATATCAAAATTATAATAAAAAATCATTAATTTATTTTGATTTTATATTTTTATTCAAAATATTTAGTATACTAGAAGAAAAAAATATCAAGTATAGTACTTGATATTAGTCTTCTTTTTCTTTTGTTACGTCTATCCATGCTGTATAGTTAGTTACTTTTTCTAATTCTTCTATAGATATTTCTATGGCATTATTAGTGGCACCACAAGCAGGAAATACTGTTTTGAATTTTTTTAATGATTCGTCTAAGTAAACTTCTACATCATCATTTAATGCAAATGGACATACACCTCCTACTGGATGGCCTATTTTTTCTTTTACTTCTGTTGCTGCTACCATGTGGGCTTTTTCACCAAATGTGTGTCTATATTTGGCATTGTCTATTTTGACATCTCCTTTTGTTACTACAACTATATATTTGTCCTTTAATTTAAATGATAGTGTTTTTGCTATTCTTGCTTCTTCAGTACCTAATGCTTCTGCTGCTTCTTTTACTGTTGCACTTGTTGTTGGTACTGTTATTATTCTATCATCCATATTATATTTTTTTAAATATTCTTTTACTTTAATTGCAGACATATTATTACTTCCTTTCTTTATACAAAAATATTATATCATATTTTTTGTAATTTGTTTTAATTATTTTTGTTTTGGTTATATTAATATTGGTGATTTTATGAAGGTTAGACTTGGTTATGTTGCTATTAGTAATTGTCTTAATTCTACTACATCTAGTCCTTTTACTTATGGTGAGTATTTAAAGAATGGTGATATGGATAAGTTAGATAGTGTAATTAATTCTAATTTAAAGTCTTTAAGTGATATTATTGATTATAATATTAAAAATAATATACATTTTTATAGAATGTCTTCTAAAATTATCCCTCTTGCTACCAAAGATGATGTTCCTTTTGATTATATAGATAAATATAAAGATTATTATAAAGAGATTGGTAAAAAAATTAATGATAGTGGTATGAGGGTTGATTTTCATCCTGATCAATTTTGTGTTCTTAATAGTGTCAAAAGTGATGTTGTTCATAATTCAATTGAAATTATTAATTATCATTATAATATATTAGAGGCTTTGGGTATTAAAAATAAAATACTTGTTCTTCATGTTGGTAGTAGTACTTTTGGTAAGGATAATTCTATCAGGAGATTTATTAATTGTTATAATAAACTACCCTCACATTTAAAAAAATGTATTGTTATTGAAAATGATGATAAGATATTTAATGTTAGTGATGTTTTAACTATTTCTAAAATTACTGGGATACCTGTTGTTCTTGATTATCATCATCATTTATGTAACAAGAGTGATTTTTCTTTTGAAGATGTTTTTAATAGTTGGGATAATATGACTATTAAGATGCATTTTTCTTCTCCTAAAAATAAAAAAGATTATAGAAATCATAATGATTATATTAATGGAAATGATTTTATAGATTTTATGGAAATACTCAAAAAATATGATAAAGATGTTGATATTATGATAGAGGCTAAATGTAAAGATGATAGTTTATTTAGGCTTATTAGATATCTTAAATATAAAACTAATTATAGATTTATTGATGATACTTCTTTTGTGGTTTAATTAAAAGTAGCAAGTGATATGCTACTTTATTAGAGTTAATAATTCTATTATTATTCCTGAAAATACTCCTAATGTATATAATAAAATAATAATAAATAAATTTTCTTTTTTGTTTTTGTTATTCTTTATTAGTACTAAGAGAGAAGAGCCACTATTTGTTAGAAGTCCTCCTATTAGGGAACCTAATGTAATTGTTTTATTTAGATATAATTCTGTTAAGATTACACTTGCTGCACAATTTGGTATTAGTCCTATTAATCCTGTTATAAATGGTGATAATATATTATTTGTTAGTAGTATTTTTGATAGATAATCTTCTCCTAATAAATTGAATATTGTATTTATTATAAGAGTTATTATAAAAATGAATAATGTTATATGTAATGTATGTTTTATTGCTGATAATAATATGCTGTGTTTGCAATCACAATGTTCTTCTTTACATAATTCATAACTTGTTTCTTTATTTTGTTTTTTCTTTGTTAATATTTTATCTATTATTATTCCATACATTATTCCAAAAAGGATTTTTATTAATAATATTTTTAATATTATAATTATAGGTACTTTTTCTGATATCATTATTATTAACATTTCATCACTAGTAGATAGATAGATTGATATTAGTGTACCTAATGTTATAATTCTTGTTATATATAGATTGGTGGCCATTACTGAGAAACCACATTGTGGAATTACTCCTAATAGAGAACCAATTATTGGACCTATTTTTTTTGATTTTGTAATGATATTTTTTGTTTTGTTATTTAATTTATGTTCTAATAATTCTATTATTAGAAAAGCTACTAGTAAAAAAGGTAATAATTTTATTGAATCTAATATAGTGTCTATTAATACTTCTTTCATATGTTATCACTCCGATTTTAATTATAGCATTGTTTTTTATTTGATACAATATTTTATATACTATAATATTTTGTTTTTTTAATTTTAGATGGTTCTAGTTTTTTTATAGATTCTTTTTCTTTATATAAATAATTTGATAAATAATTCAATACTAAGTTTCTTATTATTATTTTTTTATCAATTGTTAAACCTTTGTTTTTTAAGTTGTCTCTAATTATTGATATTTCTTTTTCTTTTGTAATTTCTGCTATTTCTAAGACTTTCTTAGCACAGTTTATTACTTTTGTTATATAATCATCGTAATTTATTATTGGTGGTACTAAGTATGTTGGTAGTAGTTCATTAAAGATATTTTGAATGTATTTTGATAATTCTATATAACATATTGATTTTTCTTCTACTTGTTTAGAATCACTTATGTTTTTACTATCTATATAAGGAAATGGGTCTATGTCATCAAAGTCTACATTTACTTTAATAGTTTTATACTCTTCTATGCAATCTAAATTGAATAATAATAGTGTGTTTATACTCCATGTATCAAATACTCTTGATTTATATTTGTACATCATTTTTTCATAGTCTACATATATACCATCGTATATTCTTGATATTTCATCAAAATCAAATATTGTGTTATCTGATGTTATTTCTTCGTAATGATTTAGTAGATGATGGTATGATGGGTATTTATTTGCTAATTCAAGTATTTGTGTTTCTGTATTTAATGTTAATATATTTGATTCTTTTTTTAGGGAAAATAATGAAGCAGCGGCTAAATCTTTGTAGTGTAACATATAACTTGCAATTCCTCGTGCATCTAGTAAATAATCATACCATGGGCAAACACCTAAATTGGATGTAAACTCTGAAGCCCAAAGACCTCCAGTTGGTTTATATCCATAATTATCTAGTGGTCTTAATATATTTCTAAAGATGTCTTTTGTGATAATTGGATTACCTATACTTATATATTCTTTTTCTTTCATGTTTGTTTCTTCCTTTCGTGTTTTTTGTTCTATTATGATACTTTATATTTCTTTTTTTGTCAATATAGTATTTTTTTTAGGATTTTTCATAATATTTAGTTATAAGTATATATTTTTTGTTAAAAAGTTCTTTACTTATTTTGATAAAATTGTTATAATACTTGTTGAGCGAAGAGCTCCTTGCCTAGAAATAGGCCGTTAGACCAAAAGGAGGTGGAATAATGATAAATTATGAAATTATGTTTATCGTAAGACCAGATATTGATGAGGATAGTGTTAAAAACACTGTTAAATCATTTGAAAAGATTTTAACTGATCATAAGGCTAAAATTACTTTATCTAAGGAATTAGGACAAAAAGAGTTTGCTTATGAAATTAAAAAGTTTAAATCAGGTTATTACTTTTTATACAATATTGAAGTTTCTGATGATTCTGCTATTAAAGAATTTGATAGAGTAGCAAGAATTGACGAAAATATTGTAAGACATCTTGTTATAAATCTAGATAAATAAGGAGTTTAAATATGAACAAAGCATTATTGATTGGAAGATTAACTAGGGATCCTGAACTTAGAACTACTCCTACTGGTAGAAATGTATGTCAGTTTTCAATAGCAGTAAGTAGAAATTTTACTAATGCTAATGGAGATAGGGAGGCAGATTTTATTAATTGTGTAGTTTGGGATAAACAAGCGGAGAATCTTGTTAAATATCAAAAAAAGGGTAACCAAATAGCGGTAGATGGCAGGATTCAAACAAGAAATTATGATGATAAAGATGGTAAGAGAGTATACGTTACTGAGATTCTTGCTACTAGTATTAGTTTCT
>USIB01000074.1 GCA_900554615.1 uncultured Mycoplasmatota bacterium
ATTCTTTAATTTATATTTATAGAAAAAATTATTAATTTTAATTTAAACTATACAAATTAATTGTAACTTAGATTTCCATTATTGTCAAGGCTTTTTATGCTTTTAGAATAAAAGAAAAAAGAGCATTTTTTTTAATTACTCTCTTAATCATCACTAAAGAAATCATCAAAGAAATCATCATCATTTGTATTGTTTTCATACATATTTGAAACTGGTATTTCTGTTTTTGGTGCTTCTTTTACAACCTCGGTATTTATAGGCTCTTTAATTTCTTCAACTTTTGTATCTATTACTGCATTATTATCTTGAACTTTATTTTCAACTAATTCTTCAAAAGGAGTGGCCTTTTGTTCTTCTAGTTTTTTGGTATTTTCTTCCTCTTTTTCAATTTCTGCTATTTTGGCATCTATCTTTTTAACTAAATCATCTATGTTGAAACCACCATCTGCTGAATCTTCTTCTTTACCTAATAATGAAGGGGATGGCATTCCCATAAATGGATTTGCTCCTCCAAATGGGCTTCCTCCAAATGGGCTTCCTCCTCCGAATGGACTTGCCCCTCCGAATGGAGAAGGTCCTACTCCCATGCTTTCCATTTTTTCTTTTTTCTTTTCTTTTACGAACTCTCTTATATCAAATAATTGTACTTCTTTCTTTTCTCTTACTGGTGGAACAGCTTTTGGATATGTTCTTCCCCAATCTACTTCAAAATCGGTTTGAAATCTTGTTTTGTAAGGGAACATTCTTCTCCTTATTACTATTATTTCAAACTTACTTAGTCTTTGAAGATCACTTACAGTAACTAATGGTGTTGAAGCAGTCTTTTCTTTCTCTTTAGACTTTACTTCTCCACACATTTTACTTATTTCTTCTAGTGCAGCCATTTCACTACTTATTAAATATACTAAATTACAGTTACCACGAATTGTATCTCCGTTTTCTTTTCCATAAACTTGTGTTAACTGTGCAAAGTTTTGAATAATAAATGTAAATCTTATTAATCTACTTCTAGCTGCTGTTACCATTGTTGTTACATCTTTTAATGGTGGCATATTAGCAAACTCATCTAGAATAAAGTTTGTTCTAAATGGCAATTTTCCACCACTTTCTTGTGCTACATCTATTAATGTTTCATAACACTGTTTTATGAAAATTGTAGCAAGTGGATGTAATGTTTTCTTTTCATCTTGTACTATTAAGAAAACTGCTGTTTTATTTCTTCCTATATTACGCATATCAAAATCACTATATGATAGCATTTCTGATAGATTTTCACGTGAAGAGAATAATTTTATTTTTTGTTTGAATGTAGCTATAATACCTTGTTTTGTTTCGTCTGCTGTAAAGACAGTTCCTGAAGCATTTATATAAGCAGGTTTTGATGGATCTTTACCATTAAAATATTCTTTTATATAATTGTTATTTGGTCCCCCAAACCTTTCCTCACCTAAACTACACATTAGATTTAAACTGTTTAAGTTTATTTGTTCTGGCGTTCCATCTTCAAATAATCCTAGTGCTAATCCAGTAAAATAATCTGCTGCTGTTTTTTCCCAAAAAGGATCTCCACTACTTTTTTCTTCGTATAGAATGTTTAATGCTAAGTCATCTAACAATTCTATTGCTTTATCTGTATTTCCTTCTTTATATAATTGATATGGTAAACTCATTGGATTCCAAGCATTACCATGTTGTGGATCTCTAAAATTTAATGTTATGATATTATAGCCCTCTGCTTTTAATAGTTCAGCAGTTTCTTCATATAACTCTCCTTTAGGATCGGTTAGTATCATCGATTCATTATGCTTAGCAAGTAATTTAATCATTGGTTTTGCTACTATTACTGTTTTTCCTGAACCAGTAGCACCCATTACTAGATAGTGGTCTTCTCCATTATCTACCCACATTTTTCCTTTTTTACTATAAAGAGGAATACCTGCTGCATCTGTTTTTTCATCTTGGATATTTATTACTGATAATCCATTTTTAAATTCTTTATCTGTTGCCCATTTTGAATATCCTTTTTCTTTTTTTCCTCCTATTGAAAATCCAAATCCTTTATCCCTGTCAAAAATGTAGGATTTTACCGCTAAAAATATTCCTATTAGTGCTGCTAAAAATAGGAAAAATGTCATTCCTATATATCTGGGTGTAAATGCCCTAAATGGTAAAAATCCATAGAATCTTCCTTCTGAAGCTATACTTGATGCATTTAATACTCCTATTGCACATAAATATAATAGAAATATACAAAAGACTATGAATATTATTAAATCTTTCTTTTCTACCTTAATCTTCATATTATTATCTTCCTCCAAAATTACTAACATTATTATAGCATTAATGCTTTAAATTGTAAATTGTTTTTTTGACTTTAGATGTGAAAAAACAAATAACCTTTTTATGATTATTCATTTTCATTATTATTATCTTTTAAATAAAAATTTACTTCATAGTTCATTATATTTTTTTCTGTGAATGTATATTTATTTCCGTTTTTATCTATTACTGTATATACTCTATTTTTTCCTACATTTTCTAATAAGCATTTATCTGCTTCTGATGTTATTTTTTCTATATTGTTATTTATATAATCTTCATAATCTTTAAATATAGGAAATCTTTCTTTCATTATTTTACTTAGATTATTATAAGATAATCCTATATTTTCATTTATATTACTTACAAAATCGGATAAATATATTACACATATTTGTTCTTTTGTTATTAACTCGGATTTTTTTATATCATTGTTTCTATTATTTTCTATGTTAACTTTCTTTATTTTATCTAATACTTTTTTGCAATCTGTATCGATTGGATATATGGCATATGACAATGTATCAAAATCTACTAATACCAAAGTTTGATAATTATTATTTATTACTTCACTTCCATCATAAGTATTTTGATATATTTTTCCTTTTACATAATATACATAATTATTTTTAATTTTTACATATTTCATATCTGTTACATTGACACTTGAATTTATTGTGTAGTTTTCTAAAAATTCATTTATTGTATTTTCTGTAATATTATTCTTATTTATATAATCTGTATATGTTAAATCATATAATTTACTGGCATTTGAGCTACTACTTATATAATTATTTATGTAACTAGTTATTGTAAAAAATGTATTGTATTCATTAACTTCTTCTAGTTTTTCGCTATTACTTTTCCTATTTACTATTAATACTATTCCTACTATTAATGTGCAAATTACTGCAATTGTAACAAATGTTCTAATATCATCTTTTTTCATTTTATCTCCTTTAATTACAATTATTCTTTACATAACCTGAGAATGTACTTGTAGTATTTGCTCTATTTTTGCAGGTTGTTTCTGTATCTTTTGGTTTTTCGAATTCTTTACAAAAATCATATGTTAAATCTGATGCACTTTTTGTTCCGCTAATTAAATTATTATACAATATACTATAACTATTTTTTAATTCATATGTTAGGAAACTTAATTGGCCTCCTATTTGTGTATAGGTATCAGGAAATGTATTTTTTAGATTATCCCATCTTTCGTTATGCCACTGGCAAAGTCCATAACTTGTTGATACTCCATTTTCATAATCTCCTTCTGATGTGGGATTAAATGAGCTTTCTGCATTTATGTTTGCCATTAATGCTATGACACCATTTTGTGAGTAATTATTATTCACTAATGTTAAACAAACGGTTTGCTTGTTTGTATTTCCTTCTACTACGTTTTCGTCTTCTATTACTGGTCTTGGATTTTCCATTGACACATAATTTAATGGTTCTACTGGTGTTCCATTTACTCTTACTTCAAAGTGAAGATGATTTCCAGTAGAACGGCCACTACTTCCTACTTTTCCAATTACTTGTCCTTGTACTACTGTATCACCTGCTTTTACAGTAATTGAATTTTCATACATATGACCATATAATGTTACCTTTCCATCATTGTGTTCTATCATTACATAATTACCATAACCATCACCACAAGGATCTGAACTTGTATTAGAAACACAGTTTGTTGGTGCTCCTTCTGTTGGATATATTACTACTCCATTTTTGGCTGCTATTACATTTGTTTTTCCATATGTACCATCAATCGGGGCAATATCGGTTCCACCATGGTTTGTTTTTTCCTCAGTATATGGATCTTTTCTTTTACCATATTGTGATGATATAATAGTTTCTGCTGGAGTACCACCTGCAAGCAAAATATTTCCTACTCTCTCAGTAGTATCACTTCCAATGGGCCACCAATAGGTATTTGATGTTACTATATCGGAATAATCAAGATCTTCATCACTTGCTGGTCCGCCTCTTCCAATATCTATTATTCCAAGTTCCATTAATGGTGCTGTTATTACTACAATAAAGATTATGATGAAAAAGAAACCTGTTATGATTCCTATTATTGTTATTTTTGTTTTTATTGGTAATTTATTCCATAATCCTTGTTTTTTTGTTTCTTCTTCATTCATAATACTCACCACCTACTTTAGTGATTACAAGCCACCACCTGAGCCAAATGACTCTAATTCTTCTTCTGTTACCATTACATTTATTTGCATTCTTCTGTTACCACATACGAATAATGCTTCTCCTTGACTAAATCTTTTTATTGATTCTTTTTCATTGTCATTTAAATCAATTAACATACTTAAGTCTTCAACGGCTTGTTTCTTAAGCCCCATGACTAAATAGTATGACGAATTATCAAATATTGCTTTACCATGCATTAGTATTCCATCTGCTACAAAATCTGATGGTTGTTGTGTTATTATTATTGTACCAGTGTTATACTTTCTTGCTCTTCTTTGTACTTGTGCTAGGAATTCTGCTCCTAGTTCGTTTTTTGCTCCTAATAAAACATGTGCTTCATCTACTGATAAAACTGTATTTACATTTGGATTTAGACATAATCCCCAAGCAAACTTTAATATATTAAATAGTAATGCATTTCTTATATTGGCATCTGAATTCATTAATTCTTTTATATTAAATACTAAAAATGAACTTTCTGTATTTATTGATGTATGTCCATTAAAGTAGTATTGTAACTCTCTTACTAGTGGTCTTAATTTTAACTCTAATCTTTCCATTACATCTCTTTCATGTGTTTTTTCTGTCATTGAAGTTAATTTACTTGTTACTGTTACATATACATCACTAAATATTGGATAATCTTTAGATGTTAATTTTGAAAAATCTGAAGTAAATGTTATTCCAAATCTTGCATATGTATCTTGTACTACTCCACTGAAAAGTGCTAAAACATCTTCTTCTATGTCAGGTGAATAATATTTCATAAATGCTTTTAAAGATTGTAATGTCTTATTTAATACTGTATAGCCTAGACCATTTCTTATTTCAGTTTCATCGGCATCCATTATTACCTCTAGTGGATTTACCATTCCGTATTCTCCACCTTTTCCTAGGTCTACTACATCTCCTCCATACATTCTAGTCATTTCACTTATTTCACCTTCAGGATCAACTGCTACTATTTGGTAACCATTTCTTATATGGCTACGAAGTATTAATTTTGCCGCTGTTGATTTACCACTACCAGATGTACCTAGAATTATCATATTAGCATTATTTCTATTGCTTTCCTTCTTTAATTGATATAAGAATTGATTAAATAATACTACTCCACCAGAAAAGTCTACTCCAAGTAATGTTGACAAGCCATCATCTTTTACGCTATCAAAGATAAACGGATACATTGCTGCCATTGTTGGAGATGGCATTGGAGTACCTATTCTTGATTCAAGTGATTGATTAGGAAAAATAGGAATAATTGATTTTAAAACATTTTGTTGTTCAAATCTAAGTGGTATTGCTTTCATTTCCATAGCATCTAAGTAGTTCTTTACTTGCATCTTTTTACTTTCTAATTCTTCTTTAGTATCTGCAATTAACATTAAATGCATTTGAAAATCAAAAGTTTTAGATTGTGATGCAGTAAATTGTTGAATGAAATAATCCAATGAATCCATATCTTGACGATATTTTTCTAACATTGTATTATCTCTTTCATTATCATATCTAGCTCTTAAATCTGCTATCTCTTTATTTAACATTTTTCTTATTACATCACCACTTAATGGCAAATGTTTAATAACCATTTTAACACCAGACATATTTGTAATATTTGCTAAATATC
>USIB01000075.1 GCA_900554615.1 uncultured Mycoplasmatota bacterium
TAGTATTTCTACTAGTTACTTCATAGTCTTTAATTCTATTTAAATTACTTATAAAATCTTTACTTTTAAGTCTCGAAACATCCCCCCCCCCTAGAACAAATTCCTGTTTGGATGTTATTATATCTTTCTTTATTCATAGTGAGGTCTCTCCTTTCAATTTTTTGTTGATTTGTGAATTGTTTGGTACTCTATAATTGCTAATTATTTGGTACTTTTTTATCAATAAAATTTCAATTCTCATTTAATCCTTTTCTACTTTTCTTACATTAAAATAATACCATAATTTCTTTTTTTTAGCAATATCATTATTGAAAAAAATTTGAATTTAATTTTAGAAAAATCTTATTACTATAACATTTTCAAGAAATGATGCATAAAAGAAAAAGAACATTAAAGTCTCTATCCAATGCTCTTAATTCTTTCTATTATTCTATCTTTACCTAAAAGTCTCATTATTTCATATAAATCAGGAGTCATACTCTTACTAGTTAAAGCAACTCTAAGTACAGTAGAAATATCTGCTACACTACCTTTGTATTTATCAGGATTTTCTTTATATTCTTTCATATTACTACAATAACCAAGTTCATCAGTTAATAATTTAATATTATTAAACCATACTTCCTTATCAGTAACATCAAAATATTTATCCATATAAATATTAATAATATTTTTTATTTCCTCTATGTCAGTAATCTTACCCCATTCATAAGAAGTAGGATTAAATAACTCATCATACATATAAAATATTTGATTCTTTATCTCACTAAAACTAGCATAATCTTTTCTAGGTTTCTTTTGTTCTCTTTCTATATTTAATATATTTTTAGTATATTCTTCATACTTAGTTATTAAATCATAGAAATCTTTATCATACTCTTTAGACCAATTAATTAAATTATTATATACTTCATCTTTAGTCATTCTACTAATATAATTTCTAGATATATTATTTAATTTTTCTAAATCAAATAATGCTCCCGAAGAAGACATCTTTTTAGGAGAAAACTTAAAATCTAAATAACTTTTATCTTGGTTGCAGCCTCTCCATTCTTCATAATTAGAGTTAGCAATTGTCATAATAGATTCTATAACAGCAATACTAGGATAACCTTTTTCCTTATAAAAACTCATACTAGCTTCTGGATCTTTTCTCTTACTTATCTTTCTCTTAACATCACCATCTTGTTTCATAATTAATGGTATATGAATATACTTAGGTAATTTATAATTAAATGCTTTAAATAATTCAACATGAAGAGGTACTGAAGATAACCATTCCTCTCCTCTTACTACATGAGTAGTATGCATTAAATGGTCATCTACTAAATGAGCAAAATGATATGTCGGAAGTAAATTATCACTCTTCATAATAACCGCATCTTGATCATTCTCTGGAAACTCTATTCTTCCTTTTACTAAGTCTTCAAAAACAAATCTCTTATCAGGATCTCCTTCTGATTTAAATCTAATTACATAATCTTCACCATTTTTAATTTTCTCTATTGCTTCATCTACACTAATACTTCTACATTTAGCAAATCTACCATAATAACCTGTTCTCATCTTTTTTTCTTCTTGATTTTTTCTTAAATCTTCTAGTGTATCTCTAGTACAAAAACAAGGATATGCTCTTCCCATTTCAATTAATCTCTTAATAAAAGCATGATATATTTCTTTTCTTTCACTTTGAATATAAGGACCATAATTACCTACTACTTCACCATTATACTCATATTCATCTGGTTCCATATCATATTCTTTTAAAGTTTCTCTTATCTTTTCTACAGCATCAGGTATTTCTCTCTTCTTATCAGTATCTTCATTTCTTAAAATAAATACCCCATTAGTATTTCTAGCAAGTACATAACATATAGTAGTACTCATAAGATTACCTATATGCATATAACCAGTAGGACTAGGAGCAAATCTAGTTACTGCTGCCCCTTCAGGTAAATCTCTTTCTGGATACATTTTTTCATAATCTTCTACTGTCTTAGTAACATTTGGAAATATCAAATCTGCTAAATCTTTATTTGTCACATTAATCACCTCAATTTTATGTTAATATTAGGTATCCATTATATTCATTAGTAACATAGTTTAATATAATATACTGAAAGGACTGGTGACTACTAATGTACGGTTATGGATATCCAAGTTATGGATATGGCTATGGTACTGGAGCAGGAGCTTACTGGATCATAATAGTAATACTACTTATTTTCTTTGTTCTGTTTTGGGGTAATGGATGCAACCAAAATAGATGTAATTCCTGCAATAGATAACCATATCTAAAATAAAGCCCTTTATAGGGCTATTTTTTTTATTTGGTTGCCCTGGTTAGATTCGAACTAACGCGTGTCAGAGTCAGAGTCTGATGCCTTACCGCTTGGCTACAGGGCAATAACAACAATATAATTATAGCATTACCTAAAAAATTATTCAAGATAATTCCTCCAAAAAAATATATTTTTAGATAATCTGCTTGATTTCATAACCTTATTTTGCATTTTGGAATGATTTTGTTTTACATTTTGGCAAAAAATAAAATAACCATTTGGTTATTTTATTACAATATTAACAATTCTATTAGGTACAGAAATTACTTTAACTACTTCTTTACCATCAATCCATTTCTTAATAATATCACTATTCATAGCAATCTTTTCTAATTCCTCTTTAGAAGAATCTTTCTTAATTCTAATAGTATCTCTTACTTTACCATTAACTTGTACTGCTATATCAATAACATTATCAATAGTTTTATCTTCATCATAACTTGGCCACTCTCTATCACAAATAGGAGTATATCCTAAACTTTCATTTAATTCTTCAGTAATATGAGGAGCAATAGGATTAAGTAAATCAAGTAATACCTTATAATCACCTTTCGTAATAGAAGTCTTTTCATCATAAGCATTTACTAAAATCATAAGTGTACTAACTGCAGTATTATAAGCCATATGAGTTAAATCATATCCTACCTTCTTAATACTCTTATTAATAATAACTTCTAAATCTTCAGAATACTCTTCACTATCAGTAACTTTATCTTTTAGTCTAATTACTCTATCAATAAATCTTTTGCATCCCTTTAATGAATCAGTACTCCATGGAGCATCTTGTTCATAATCTCCCATAAACATCTCATATACCCTAAGAGTATCAGCACCATAATCATTAACAATATCATCTGGATTAATAACATTACCTTTACTCTTACTCATTTTTTCATTATTATCTCCTAGTACCATACCATGACTTACTCTAGTCCATATCATTTCCTTTTTAGGTACTAATCCAAAGTTATATAACATTTGTACCCAGAATCTAGCATATAGTAAGTGTCTAGCAGTATGTTCCATACCACCATTATACCAGTCTACCTTATCCCAGTATTTCATAGCAGACATACTAGCAAACTCATTATCATTATGAGGATCCATAAATCTTAAGAAATACCAAGAAGAGCCAGCCCAGTTCGGCATAGTATCAGTTTCTCTTTTAGCAGGTCCACCACATTTTGGACAAGTAGTATTAACAAAACTATCTATCTTAGCAAGAGGAGACTCACCAGTATCCGTAGGCTCATACTCAGCAACATCAGGAAGTAACAAAGGTAAATCCTCTTCATTCATAGGTACCCATCCACATTTATCACAATAAATCATAGGAATAGGCTCTCCCCAGAATCTTTGTCTAGAGAAAATCCAATCTCTCATCTTATAATTATTAACTCTTCTAGCAATACCTTCTTTTTCAAGTTTATTAGTAATAGCTTCTTTTGCTTCTTCTACTGTCATACCAGTAAACTCTTCTGAATTAATAAGTTTACATCCTTTACCTAAATAATCATGTTTCTCAAAGGCTTTAATACTAGTATCTCCACCTGAAATAACTTCAACCATTTCAAGATTATGTTCTTTAGCATATTCAAAGTCTCTTTGGTCATGAGATGGAACAGCCATAACAGCACCAGTACCATAATCTCCTAATACGAAATCTCCTAAGAAGATAGGTACTTCTTTACCATTGATAGGATTAATAGCCTTAATACCTTTAATTTCTACACCAGTCTTACCCTTATTAAGTTCAGTTCTCTCCATACCAGACTTCTTCGAAGTCTCTTTAATATATTCATTTACTTCTTCTTTATTCTCTACTCTAGGCATTAACTCTTTAATTAATTTACCATCAGGAGCAATAACAAAGAAAGTAATACCATATACAGTTTCAATACAAGTAGTAAATACTGAGAAAGAACCTCCTCCTACTATATTAACATCAAGTTCAACACCAGTAGACTTACCTATCCAATTAATTTGACCTAATTTTACTCTTTCTTTAAAGTTAGTATCATCAAGTCCCTTAAGTAAATCTTCAGCATATTCACTCATTTTAAGCATCCACTGAGACTTTTCTTTTTGAACTACTGCTTCTCCACATCTTTCACATACACCGCCAGCAGCATCTTCATTAGATAAAACAGTCTTACAATTAGGACACCAATTTACAGGTACTGTTGCCTTATAAGCCATACCATGTTTATAAAATTGTAAGAATTGCCACTGTGTCCATTTATAATAATCAGGATCAGTAGTAGAAAACTCCCTACTCCAATCAAATGAAAAACCAAGTTTTTTCATTTGTCCTTTAAAAGTCTTAATATTCTCTTTTACAGCATCTTTAGGATGAATATGATTCTTAATAGCGTATTGTTCAGCAGGAGCACCAAAAGCATCCCATCCCATTGGATATAATACATTATACCCTTCTCTTCTCTTCATTCTAGCAAGAGCATCTTGTGCAGTATAACTTCTAACATGTCCTACATGTAATCCACTACCTGATGGATAAGGAAACTCTACTAATATATAGTAAGGCTTTTTATCACTACCTGTTACTGCTTTAAAACTCTCATTATTATCCCAATATTCTTGCCATTTCTTCTCTATCTTTTTAAAATTATACATATTATTTCCTTCTCTCTCTATTTTGCTTTTTCATATAATATCTACCTAATATTCCATAACATATTATAATCAATAATACTATAATAACAATACCACATATAAGCATCCAAAACCAACTATCTAATAACTTAAATACTACTATATATGTAGTAACTATAATAAAAGTATTAATTAATCCAGATATATACATAAATCTTTTATAATCTATTTCTTTCTCTTTCAGTTTATATAAACCAACTAAATAATAATACTCTACTGGTACCTTATTCTTATTATACTTAGTTTTCTTTCTAATAAAAAGAAGATAATAGAGTAGAAAAACCAAAGCAAAAGAAATTATATACTCTATAATTATACTAAATACTTCTCTCATTACCTATTACCTCCTACATAATTATGTATTATACAATATATTTAAACTGTAATCAAGTATATTTATTAATTTTATTATTCACTAACAAGCTACAATTATCTTGTTAGTTTTACCAAAGGCTTGCACATAGTAATTAAAAATGCTGAATACTATTTGAAATCACTCTATATTAAACATCTAAAAAGATGCTAATACTATTTTTTATTTTTAATTTTCCGCCTACAGGCGGACTCTGCCCATTCCGACTCCACATCTTTCTTTATGCTTGTCTATCTTACTACCGCACTAGATAGTATGCATGAAGAATCGCTTCGCCTTTGGCTTTCGCTCACCTGGCCCCCTTCAGACCAAGCCTGAACGGAGGCCTTTTTTGCCACGTTTAGCATACCGCCTTTTGTTATCAGTCTGCCTGCGTTTCTACGCAGACAACTGATATGGTGCTGAACTCGAGCCATCTCCCGACTTGATTCCTAGTTCAGAGTTCAGATAAAGGACTGGGCCCGCACCATACGCATTGCAAGTGCTGACGTTGCTGCGGACACCGCCGCTGCTAAAGACACCCCACGCACCGTCGGAGCCGCCCGAGTTAGGGGTTAATAACCATCCAACATTACCACCATTATTTGTAATAATATTTTTCATCCAATTATTTGCTGTACATGTTGCATCATTATAACTATATAAGTTTTTTGTACACTGGCCAAAATCTGCTGCATAGCCATAATCACTTGGATATGCTAGGGCTATCTTTCCTTTCCATGAAGTTGGTCTTGTTGAATTATATACACTTCCTTTTGTTCTTTCATATT
>USIB01000076.1 GCA_900554615.1 uncultured Mycoplasmatota bacterium
AAGAACAATTACTAGATAATATGGATATTGAAAGAGAAAGAGGAATAACCATAAAATTAAATGCCGTAAGATTATCATATAATGGTTATATGCTTAATCTAATAGATACTCCAGGACATGTCGATTTTAGTTATGAAGTATCACGCTCACTAGCAGCCTGTGAAGGAGCAGTCCTAGTCGTAGATGCTACTCAAGGAATTGAAGCCCAAACCCTAGCTAATGTCTATTTAGCCCTAGAAAACAACTTAGAAATAATTCCTGTAATAAATAAAATAGATCTTCCTAGTGCCGATATACCTAAAGTAGAAAAAGAATTATATGATACCTTTGGCTTTACTAGTGAAGAAATAATTAAAGTATCCGCTAAAACAGGAGTAGGAATACCAGACTTAGTTAATGCTATCATAGATAGAGTACCATCTCCTAAAGAATATAATGATAAATTAAAATGTTTAATATTTGATAGTTATTTCGATTCATATAGAGGAGTAGTCATCTTAGTTAGAGTAGTATCAGGTAAAATAACCAAAAAAACAAAGATAAAGATGATGACAACAGGAGACTCCTACGAAGTAGTATCTCTAGGATATCATACCCCTTTTGAAAAAGAAGTAGATGAATTAAACGAAGGCGAAGTAGGTTTTATTACAGCTTCAATTAAGAGTCTATCCTCTGTTCAGGTCGGAGACACAATAACAGATGCCGAGGACCCATCACTTACTCCATTACCAGGCTACAAGCAAATGAAACCAATGGTCTACTGCGGTATATACCCAATAGAATCAAATAAATATCCAGCCCTAAAAGAGGCAATTGAAAAACTAAAACTAAACGATGCCGCTCTAACATTTGAACCTGAAACATCAAGTACTTTAGGTTTTGGCTTTCGTATGGGTTTCTTAGGACTATTACATCTAGAAATAATATCCGAAAGAATAGAAAGAGAGTTTAATATAGAAATAATTGCTACTACTCCTTCCGTTAACTACGAAATAAATCTTACTGATGGCACTACTATTTTTATAGATAACCCAAGTATGATGCCAGACAGAGTAAAGATAAAAGAAATAAAAGAGCCATATATCTTCACTAATATATTAGTTCCTACAGAATACATAGGTCCTATTATGGAACTATGTCAAGATAAAAGAGGAATATATAAAAGTATAGATTACTTAGACACGACAAGAGTAAATATCCACTACGAACTACCACTATCAGAGATAGTTTACGACTTCTTTGATAGATTAAAGTCCTCTACTAAAGGCTATGCCTCATTCGACTATGAAGTAATAGGCTATAAAGTAAGTGATTTAGTAAAGATGGATATATTACTAAATGGCGAAGCAGTAGACGCCTTATCATTAATAGTACATAGAGACTTTGCCTATGATAGAGGTAGAAGAATGGTAGATAACTTAAAAAATATCATACCAAGGCAGATGTTTGAAGTACCAGTACAAGCCGTTATCGGTAGTAAAGTATTAGCAAGAAGTGATATCAAAGCCATGCGTAAAGATGTCCTTGCTAAGTGTTATGGAGGAGATATAACAAGAAAGAGAAAACTCCTAGATAAACAAAAAGAAGGTAAAAAGAAAATGAAAACAATTGGTAAAGTAGAAATACCAAGTGAAGCATTTCTAAGTATTTTAACCGATTACAAAAAAGATTAATATAATATACTAGGAGGGGTTATGAATACATACAATGAAATTAAAAAAATATTATTATCCGAAAGAGATTTAGATATAACCACTATTAACAAATATTTAAATATAGATTATAAGAGTACAATTAATATTATCTTTGATGTATTTTATGATAGTATTTCTTCCTGTACTTATCCAGAAATCAATCTAATACTATATAATATTGAATCAATAATAAATCTTCAAGATACAGACAAATTAAAATTAATCAATAATAAAGTAAGAGAAATAAGTTATCGCCTATCAAGAAAAAGTATTAATACAGTAGAACTAAAGAATATAAAACTAATATTAATAGACTTAAATAGAAAGATGCGACTTAAGAAAGAAAGTAGAGATAACTATAATGCATATATACTATATAATCATTTAATATTTAATGAGAGAGATTTAAAAACAGTAGAATTATTAGTAAAGAATAAACAAGATATATTATTAGTTACTGATGATTCAGGCAATAATATCTTCTACAACATACTAGAAGCATATCTAAATGCCACTTCTCTTGAAGAGAGAAATTACTTTTATGATGTCATAATAATTTTTCTACATAATCTTGATAATAAATTATTAAAAGATAAACAAATATATTTAGATAAATTATCAAGCGAGCAAGATAAAGACTATGTAAGAGAGATTATGATGCGAATAAAAAACTTTGGCAAAGTAGACGAGGCTAAATTAGAAAGAAAATATCATATATCTTCTAAAATACATGACGAAGTACTAAAAGAATTAGAGGAGTTTAAGTTTAATATTCAAGGAAGGACTTTAATAGATTCCAACTTTGTTACTATTGATGATAAAGAAGCCCTATGCTTAGATGATGCCATTAGTCTAGTCGAAAATAAAGATGGTAGTTATAGTTATTATGCCGCTATTACAGATGTACCATCATTAATACCATACAAATCAAAAACATATTACGACGCTCTAGGCAGGGTAGAAACCTTATATTTAATAGATAAAAATATCAGTCTTTATCATCCTAATATCTCTAATAATCTTTGCTCTCTATTACCAGGAACTCCTAAAAATGTCTTAGCATATAAGTATCTAGTAGACCCATCATTTAATTTAGACCCAGAGAGTATAGAAATAATAAAAGGAATAATAACCGTAGAGAATAGATTAACTTATGATATGGTCGATAGTGGTATGGATATAGATTATCATACTTTAGATATGTTAGAAAAAATCACTAGTTACTAATACACTTAGAAGTAGAAATACCAGTAAAGAAGAATATCGTCGTATCGAGAACTATATCAAGAAACGAGCAGACTATCACCCTAGTAACTTTGCTGATAGGTCAGTATCTGCGAATATCGTTCAAGAGTCAATGCTTCTAGTCAACAGTAGTGCTCCTAAGTATTTTGCCAAAAGAGGCTATCTATATTTATATCGTAATCATCAAATCCATAATAAAGAATATGCCGACCACTTATTCAAAGAACTAAATAAAACTTATGCTGGTAAAATACCAAGAGAAGAATATGAAAAGATGATTAAACTATTAAGTACTGCATATTTAAACGCTTACTACAGCGATGAAAATAAAGGCCATGAAGGCTTAGGATATAATTATTATTCCCATTCATCAAGTTCTGCTAGAAGATTTGCTGACTCTCATAATCAGTACTTAACACATTTACAATTATTTAATGGACCATTAAGTGATAAAGAATATTATGACCTAGAAAGAGAACTTCATGAAGTAGCAGAACATATAAATGAAAGAAAAAGAGAAAATACCAAGTTCCAAAATGAATATAATTATTTATGTAGCAAAGGAAAAATATTAGAAAGAAGGAAGTAAAAATGAAATTACCAAATATAAATGAAGCAAGAAAAAGAACAAAAGATAAAATAGAAGTATCATATGATAAATACAAAGTACCAGACTCTATTCATAATATAGGTCATAACAAGACATATACCATTTTAACTTATGGTTGCCAAATGAATGTCCACGATAGTGAGAACATATCAGGAATTATGGAGGACTTAGGCTATACCAAAGAAGAAACTTATGAGAAGGCTGATGTAATAATAATAAATACCTGTGCTATTAGAGAAAACGCCCAAAATAAAGTCGTAGGCATTCTAGGAAGAATAAAAAAATTAAAAGAAAATAATCCTAATATCATTACCATAATCGGAGGTTGTATGCCTCAAGAAGAATCCGTATCAAATATGATACATGATAAATATAAATGGGTAGATATAGTCCTAGGAACACATAACATCTATGATATACCAGGACTTCTAGAAAATGTAATAAAGGATAGAAAACAAAATATCGAAGTCTATTCAGTAGAAGGAAGTATAATTGAAAATCTCCCTGTAAAAAGAGATTCAAAAATAAAGGCCTGGGTAAATATCCAGTATGGATGTGATAAGTTTTGCTCCTACTGCATAGTACCATATACTAGAGGAAAACAAAGAAGTAGATTACCACAAGATATCCTAAAAGAAATAAAAGACCTAAAAGAAAAAGGATATAAAGAGGTAACCCTATTAGGACAGAATGTCAATGCCTATGGAAAAGACTTAGAAATAAACTATACAATGGCAAACCTTCTAGAAGAAGTATCAGAAACAGGAATAGAGAGAATAAGATTCGTAACATCACACCCTTGGGATTTCACAAGTGATATGATAGATGTAATAGCAAAATATCCAAACATAATGCCATATATCCATTTACCAATTCAGTCAGGCTCAGATAACATCCTAAAGAAAATGAATCGTAGATATACCATATCTGAATATAAAAAATTATTCCATGAATTAAAAGATAAAGTACCAGGAGTAAGTATAACAACCGATATAATCGTAGGCTTTCCAGGAGAAACAGAAGAAGACTTCCAAAAGACACTAGAAGTATATGAAGAGTTAAAATACGACTTATCCTATACCTTCATATATTCACCAAGAGAAGGAACTCCTGCTGCTAAAATAGAAGATAATATCCCACTAAAAGAAAAAGAAGATAGACTTCAAAGACTAAATAGCGTAGTAAACAAATATGCTAGAGAAAATAACGAAAAGTATAAAGATAAAATAGTACCAGTTTTAATCGAAGGATACTCAGATAAAGGAGAAAAACTAATGGGATATACAGATACAATGAAATTAGTAAATGTAGAAGGAGACAAAGTAAATATAGGAAAAATAGTAAATGTACATATAACCGATGTAAAAACATGGTCTATGGAAGGGGAAGTAGTAAGTGATAGAAAGTAGTATTGAGGATTTATTCAATTCAATAAATAACTCAAATGAATATAAAGAATATAAAGAAATAGTAGATATAATAGATAGTAATAAAGAAATAAAAGATTTAATTGAAGAAATAAAAAAACTACAAAAAGAAGCAACATACCTAGAATATAATAATGATGATAGATATAAAGAAATAGATAATATAGTAAAAGAAAAAATGAATACACTAAATAACAATTCCAAATACAAAGAATATTTATCTAAACTTAAGAGTTTTAATAATACATTACTTGCTTCTTCATCGTTACTAGAAGAATATATAGATAGTAAGGTTAGTATCTAAAAAGTACTTGTAATTATAGAAAAACTATGATATTATTAGTATGTAAGATATAGGAGGAAAGATATGGAAAAGAAAAATAAAGCAATATTATTTGGTATGATAGGAATGATAGTAGTTTTACTTAGTGGAACTTACGCCTACTACAGATGGAGTAGTACAGATAATATTAATGTTAATGTTAATATTGAAGGAAGTACTGTTACTTTTGTAGGAGGAGATGATGTAACTGGTACTTTAATACCTAGTGCTAGTAGAGATGATGCTATAAGTAATAATCGTGGTATTAAGAAAGAGGTTACAGTAAAAGCTAGTGACACTGGTAGTACAATGAGTTTATTCTTAAACTTAGATAAAATACCAGATGGAGTAAAACATGAGTCATTTATATATGAATTATATTATAATGATACTACTTTAGTTACTTCTGGTAACTTTGGTGTATACAATGCTAGTACTAATACTAAAGGTGTTACTTATGCTACTAGTGGTACTACTACTTTAACTTTGTTTGAAGATAGAGATGTAAGTAGTACAGATACTGATAAATATACTTTATACTTATGGTTTGATGGTGCTAACTTTGATAATCCTAGTTCTATGCAAAATCAGACTCCAAGTACATTATCATTTAGTTTATATGCTACTGGTAAGAATGCTAAACTTGCTTAATATTTAAGGGGGCTCTACAACATCTAGTGGGGAGTAAAAAATAACGATTTTGACTTTCTGGTGGG
>USIB01000077.1 GCA_900554615.1 uncultured Mycoplasmatota bacterium
AATGAGCAATACCTTATATTATATGGTTTTGCTCATTTTTGCTGTCAAACTCAAGATACATATAAAAAAGCAAGGAAAATCCCTCACTTTCTTAGTATTCCAAAATAGACTCTAAGTAACCAATAAATACAATCTGACCATCATTACTATTATCTTTACAAGTAATTAAAGCAATAGTTTTCTCTCCCCCTCTCCTATAAATATCAGCATAACCATTCTTAATAATCTCATAACTGTCAGTATAAATATATTTATATAACTTACCATTATAATAATAATTAATCTCATCTCCCAAAGAAATATTCTTAAGATTACCAAAGAAAGAATTATAATTATTACCATTATGAGAAGCCAAAACAATAATATCATCATCTTCTTTAACAAGTTCAACATTATATTTCGCCTTATTATAAGTATTATCAATATCTAAAATACCTCTCTTAATTTTAACAGAAGGAATATCTAAAACAGCCTTATATCTATATTTATCATTACTAATATCATTAGTACTACCATTAATAACAGCATTAACACCCTTATCATTATTCTTTACATCACTATAATATCTATAAAACTTAATACCAAAATAACAAATAGGAATAAGAATAAATAACATAAACCACTTCTTTCTAAAAATTAAACTTATAAAGATAAATATAAAAGCAAAACCAATAAAAATAATATCAATATAATTAATACCAATACCAGTATTAGGTACTATTATTCTCTCATTATAAATATCAATATTAGTAGTCTCTTCTCCTACCTCAAACAAAATCTTATCATAAATAAGTCTATATCCACTACTAGCCTCTACTTCAGATAAATAGTATTCTCCATACAACATATCATCTAAAATAATTTGACCATTCTTATCAGTATAACCCTTATAAACAATTACATTCTCCATATTTCTAATTTCAATTAAAGTATTACTAATACCCTTCTTAGTACCAGTCTCATACTTATTAATAATAACTTTACCCTTTGGTAAATAATTATTAACACTTAAATTATAAACAATATTCTCAGTATATTGGTCCTTATAATTAAACTTAATCTTATAAACACTCTTATCAGTATCATTTCCCAAACTAGAAGATATCTCTTTCAAGTAATAATCCCCTAGCGGTAAATTATCAGTAGAACAAATACCATTAACAGTCTTACATTCCGCTACTAAATCATCTTTATTATATATAAGTTTACTATTCTCATATATATCAATATCAGCATATAAATAAAATACGACATCATCAAGAAGAACTTTATCATAAGAATAATTATTATCATACCTAATCTTTTCCCCATACTTAAGAATATTCAAAGTACCTTTTACCCTCTTATTATAAAAATAAATAGGAATAATAATATCATCACCCTCTTTAATAGTAGTACTGTCTTCACCTACTACAAAAGAAATACCCTCTTTATTATATAAATAACCATCCATATCAGTATCAACTTCATACAAAATATAATTACCAGACTCAAGTTCATAAGGAGTAACAAAAGTACCATCACTTCCAATATCAAAAGTATCAATAACATCTTCTTTAGGATAATTAGTCTTAAAAGAAACATAACTATTTTTATCAACATTAAATATCTTAAAAGAAGCCTTACCATTTATAATAACATCTCCTGTATCATAATCTTTCTTAATAACTTTAACCTTATATTTAATTTCACTATCCGAAATAAGTTTAAAAATAGGCCTATCATCATTACTATCAATAGTAACATAAAAGTCTTCTATCTTATAGAAATTAGGAGTACTATTAACCTGCTTAATCCTATATGTACCATAAGGTAAATATATACTAGCATATCCATCACTATCTGTAGTAATCTGATTAACAAGATTATCATTTCTATCATAAATATCAAAAGTAATATTCTCTTCTCCTACTAAAAATCCCGTCTCATTACTAGCATATACCTTAAATATTTCAACCTTTCTTTTAATAACCTTATCAGAAACAGTAAGATTAATATCTAACTTATCCTCAGTAATATCAATAACATAAGCCATATCATCAACTAAATAACCTTCTCCCGCTTTCCTCTCAATAACATAATATCTACCTATTGCTAACTTATCAATTCTATTCTTCTTACCAATAATAAAGGAATCTATAACATTATAATGTGAATCACATAAATCATATATAGCCCCCTCTAGAGATGCTTCTCCCTGTGCCGTAGCATCCATTGTATCTCTATCTAATTTCTTAATCGAAATAGAGCCTCCTTTAAGATTAACATTTATTGTACTAGTAGAATTACTAATACCACCTGAAGACATCATCTTCTGTGAATTACCAGAAGTATATAAGAAAAATTCTTTATTCGTATAATTATGTCTTTTCAAAGTAATTGATTTCTTATCAAATCCACTCTTAATAATAAGTTTATTTCCATCAATAACAACATTATCATCATCAGAATAATATAAATATAAAACATTATTACTATCCTCTAAAGTCATTTCTTTACCCATACTAAAATCAATCGTAGTATTATCAAAAGATGGTTTAATATTATGTCTATTAACAAGAACTGCTATCTGTGTCTCCTCTGTAGTTAAAATATAAAAATCATCAGGATTAAATCCTCTAGTAAACTTAATCGAAGTACCAACAAGAGCTCTCCAAATAAGATGTTGAGTAGCCATATAATAATTATCAGTATTATGTCCAGGATAATTATAACCATAATAACTAACTAATTTAATATAATCAAGAGTACTCTTCTTAATATTAATACCATCAAAAGAAGTATTAACTTCATATTCAAAACTACTAATATCTTTGCCAAGTTCAAGACAATAAGCCGCAGTAGTACCAAATAAATACTTGCTAGCATGTAAATATCTAGTCTTACCTAAATTACTATCATAATAATAAACATAAGTATTATCATATACCTCCTTAGTCAAAGTAACACTCTCTGCTTTTACATTAAATATAAAACAAAGAAATAAAATAATAAATAATAATATCTTCTTCAATAAAAACCTCCTTCAAAAAATTAATTTTTTCCTCTTCTTGCAATTGCGACAAAAGTATAATATACATATAAGTCAAAGTCAATATAGTTTTTATAACTTTTAACTAGTAAAAGCAAGACTTCTATGCATCATAATACCTAACAAGTCAAAGTTGAAACACCCATTCGTGCAAACAAAGGTATAAAAAAAACATATCATTATAGATATATTTCCTTTTTTAATAAAATATTTATTTATTTTTCATCTCATTTTCTATCCAAGACATAATAACATCAACTACATAATCAACATCATTTTTATTCATTTTTTTATCTTTACTTATATGATGCCATTTTTCTAAACATCCCCTGCAGCAAGTACCAGTAGCATGCTGTACAATAAAAACAGGATGTCCTCTCATTGGAGTCTGTTTTCCATCAGTAACACTAGAAGTATCAGCAATTCTTCTAGATATAAAATCATAAGCATGCTCCCTAATTTTATCAATTCCTTTATCTTTAATATATAATACATCTTTATCTTTTAAATGAAAACCACTTCTAAACTTAGATTTAGATAATTTATCTAATACATTTTTAATCTTTTCCTCCATAACACATTACCTCTCTATAATTATAACACCAATAGCATAAAATTAAAAAGAAAAGAGCATATGCTCTTTAAAATAATATAAACTATCTAAATTGACAACAACTACCGCATTGCTCATTTGTCACAGTATTTTCTTCGCAGCAAGTGTATCTAGGTTGATAAGTATGCTTATAAATATGATTGTTAACAATTCTAGTATTTATAGGACATACATGAGGTACTGTATGATAAATATTTCTATAAACAACTCTTTCTCTAGGTGTTTCTATAACTGGAGACATAACTCCTCCCATTATAGAATCCCCCATCATTGGTGTACCAACATTATTGTAATTCATATTAGTATTATCATTAACATTTTGATTGGTATTAGTATTAGTTATATTGATATCAATATCACCATCATACATACCTTGGTTAAAACCATCACTAAAATTCATTATTTATCCTCCTATCTACATTATAATATGAATTATTAACATAGATAGATAGTAAAGAAGTCTAGTTTTAACTAATTATTAACATCAAAACTCCAAAGGCCAAGTTTCCCTTTACAAGATATTCTCTTATCATATTTAATAACATTTTCTAATTTCCAAGCATAAACTCTAGAATGTTCACTTTTTCCATATACTAAAGGATTAATATTATATAATTTATCTTCAAACTCTTCATCAACTAAAATACAATCGGTAATAGTGGCCTCTCCTATTATTTCTCCATGGCCATAATCAAGATTATAGTTATTAAACTTTATAGCATTATTCTTCTCTAAAGTAAGCCCTGCATGAATAAGAATCTTACCTCTATAATTAGTTTTCCAATTTCTAAACTCATACTCTTTATAGCCATTAATAATTAAACTAGCCCAAGGCTCTCTTATAGTAAGTACTTTCATATCAACACCTAGAATGGCATTTTAAAATTACCATTTCCCATCATTTTCATCATTTTTTTCATCTCTTCAAATTGAGTAAGAAGTTTATTAACATCAGTAACAGTAGTTCCAGAGCCATCCGCTATTCTCTTTTTTCTACTAGCCTTTAATATACTAGGGTCTCTTCTCTCTTCTGGAGTCATTGATAGAACGATAGCCTCTGTTTTCTTCATAATTTTAGGGTCAATATTAACATTATTAAGTCCCATCTTTTTAGCACCAGGAAGTAATTTTAAAAGATTCTCAAGTGGTCCTAACTTTTTTATTTGATTTAGTTGAACTAAAAAATCTTCTAAATCAAAATTACCTTTCATCATCTTTTTAGCAGTCGCTTCTGCTTCTTTTTCATCAATTTCACTTTGTACTTGTTCTACTATTGAAAGTATATCTCCCATACCAAGTATTCTAGAAGCCATTCTATCAGGATAAAAAGGAGTAAGACCATCCATCTTTTCACTAACACCAATAAACTTAATAGGAAGATTAGTAAGATGTTTAACAGACAATGCAACACCACCTCTAGTATCACCATCTAACTTAGTTAAAATAACACCACTAAGTTTAATCTTATCGTTAAAGCCATTAATAACATTAATAGCATCTT
Source organism: uncultured Mycoplasmatota bacterium (assembly GCA_900554615.1). GTDB lineage: Bacteria > Bacillota_I > Bacilli_A > RF39 > UBA660 > CAG-302. The sequence goes on from USIB01000077.1 coordinate 5,146, forward strand.
GTCCCATCATTGAATCTATTACTAAAATAGTTTCATCAGGATTAACCTCTTTTTGAATATTATCAAGTTCATCCATTAAAGATTCATCTATTTGTAATCTACCAGCAGTATCAATAAGAACATAATCATATCCATTATCTTTAGCATATTTAATACCATTTTTAGATATTTCTACAGGATTACCTTTACCTTCAGAATAAACTTCAATATTAAGTTCCTTGCCAATTTGTTTTAACTGGTCAATAGCAGCAGGTCTATATACATCACAAGCTACTAGTAAAGGTTTTTTCTTATTATTTTTCCTAAGATAATTAGCAAGTTTTCCAATAGTAGTAGTTTTACCACTTCCCTGAAGACCCACTAACATAAGAGTAGCAGGATTACCACTAATATTAAGAGGAGTATTCTCTCCGCCTAATAACTCGGTAAGTTCATCTTTAACAATTTTAACAAACAACTCCCCCGGATTAAGACTTTTATTAACTTCTTCTCCTAGGGCCTTCTCTTTTACATTATTTGTAAACTCTTTTACTACTTTATAGTTAACATCAGCCTCCAATAAAGAAAGTCTAATTTCTCTCATCATTTCACTAATATTTTCTTCTGTTATTTTGCCGTAGCCCTTAATCTTATGAACCACATCTTGCAATCTATCACTTAAACTTTCAAACATAAAATTATCACCTAATACCTATTATACATTATTTTTTAATTTTTTTTAATAAAAACAGTTGATTTTTTAATATTTTTTTAATATAATAAATATATATTCATTGCAGATGTGGTTCAACGATTAGAATTCGGCCTTGCCAAGGCTGAGACGGGGGT
>USIB01000078.1 GCA_900554615.1 uncultured Mycoplasmatota bacterium
ACTTGCAAAGAACTTAAATAAAAATGGTGGTTATATTCCTGGTATTAGACCTGGAGTAGAAACTGAAAAATATATTACTAAGATATTAAATAGAATTACTTTATTAGGTTCTACATTTATTGCTGTAATAGCAGGACTTCCAATTGTATTTAGTAGTTTTATAAATACTGGACTACCTACATCAGTATCAATAGGTGGTACTGGAGTACTAATCGTAGTAGGTGTTGCTATTGAAACATGTAGACAAATAGAAAGTAGTTTAATTAATAGAAATTATAAGGGAGTGAGATAATGAAGAATATTATATTTATAGCGGCTCCTGCTGCTGGTAAGGGTACTATTTCAGCAAAGGTTTGCACTGAATATAATATTCCTCACATATCTACTGGAGACCTTTTAAGAAATGAGATAGCGGCTCAATCAAAAATTGGTGTAGAGATTAAGTCTGCTATGGCAAGAGGAGAGTTTGTATCTGACGAGGTTATTACCAAACTTCTAAAGAAAAGACTTGAAGCTAAAGATTGTAAAAAAGGTTTTATCTTAGATGGATATCCGAGAAATATTAGTCAGGCTAAAACATATGATAATATCTTAAAAGATTTAAATTATGATGAAGGTTTAGTAGTATTTCTTGATGTAGATAAAAGTCTTGCAATGAAAAGAGCATTATCTAGAATGGTTTGCTCTAAGTGTGGACTTTCTTATAATTCGATAAGTAAAGAATATGCACCACAAAAAGAAGGTATCTGTGATAGTTGTGGATCACCACTTAAAACAAGAAGTGATGATAATGAAGAATCATTTATTACTAGATTTGATACTTTTATAAAAGAAACTTATCCTCTAATAGAATATTATGAGAATAAGGGTAATTTATTAAAGATTAAAGTTGATGATTTGACTACAGAAGATATTTTTGATGAGATAAAGAAGGTAATTAAATAATGATTACTATAAAAAGTGAATATGAGTTATCACTTATGAGAAAGGCTGGCAGAATAGTTTATGATACACACCAGTATCTAAAAGACTATATAAAGCCAGGAATTACAACTGGTGAACTAGATAAACTTGCTCATGATTACATTATCAGTAGAGATGCTACTCCATCTTGTCTTGGATATGAAGGATATCCTGCTAGTATATGTATATCGGTTAATGAGGAAGTAGTTCATGGTATACCAGGAAAGAGAAAACTAAAAAATGGTGATATAGTTACTTTTGATATTTGTGCTTGTTATAAAGGTTATCATGGTGATTCAGCATGGACTTATCCCGTAGGAGAAATAAATAGCGAAAAGAAATATCTTCTTGAACATACTGAAAAAGCTTTATATGAAGGATTAAGTAAAGTTAAAGCTGGAGTACATCTAGGAGATGTATCTAATGCTATTGAAGAATATGCTACTAGTCATAAACTAGGAGTAGTAAGAGAACTAGAAGGACATGGTATTGGAAGTAGTCTTCATGAAGATCCAGGTGTACCTAACTATGGTACTAAAGGTACTGGTATTATCTTGAAAGAGAACATGACAATTGCTGTAGAACCTATGTTAACTTCTGGTACAAGAAAGATATACTTACTAGATGATGACTGGACTATTATAACAAGAGACAATAAACCATCTGCTCACTTTGAACACACTATTATTGTAACTAGAGATGGCTATGAAATACTAACAGGAGATGATAATTATGAGTAAAGAAGAACTAATTGAAGTTCAAGGAAAAGTAATTGACAATTTACCTCAAGGAAAGTTCAAAGTAGAACTAGATGGGGGACACACAGTAGTTGCCCATGTTTCTGGTAAAATGCGCATGAACAACATACGTATCTTACCAGGTGATACTGTGGTTATCGCTATGTCGCCATATGATCTAACACAAGGGCGTATAGTATATAATAAGAAATAGGAGGGATGAATAATGAAGGTAAGAGCATCCGTAAAAAAAATATGCGACAAATGTAAAATAATTAAAAGAAATGGAAAAGTAATGGTAATTTGTGAAAATCCAAAACACAAACAAAAACAAGGTTAATAGGAGGAAAAAATAATGGCAAGAATTAAAGGTGTAGATATACCTAACGACAAAAGAATTGAAATATCTCTTACTTATATTTATGGTATAGGAAGACAATTATCAAAAACAATTCTTAAAAATGCTAAAGTTGACTTAAATAAGAAAGCAAAAGACTTAACTGATGATGAACTTTCTAGAATAAGAGCAGAAGTAGATAAATATACAGTTGAAGGAGATCTTAGAAGAGAAGTTAACTTAAATATTAAAACTAAGATGGAAATAAATTCTTATGAGGGCACTAGACATAAAAAGAATTTACCAGTAAGAGGACAAAGCACTAGAAGTAATGCTAGAACTCGTAAAGGTAAAGGAAAAGTAATTGCTAATAAGAAAAAATAATTAGGAGGAAAATATGGGAAAATATAATTCAAGAAAAAGAAAAACTAAGAAAAATATTCCTGCTGGTGAAGTACATATCCATTCAACTTTCAATAATACAATTGTAACTATTACTGATCTAGAAGGAAATGTAGTAAGCTGGGCTTCTGCTGGTACTCAAGGCGTAAAAGGAAGTAAGAAATCAACTCCATTTGCGGCTGGTATGGCTGCTGAAGCTGCTGGTAGAGAAGCAGTTGCTGCTGGTATGAAAACAGTAAATGTTAAAGTTAAGGGATTAGGTTCTGGTAGAGAAGCAGCAATTAGAAGTCTACAAACTGTAGGATTAGAAGTAAAATCAATCACAGATGAAACACCAATTCCACACAATGGTTGTCGTCCACCTAAAAGAAGACGTGGATAATTAGGAAAGGGGAATCCAAAGATGTTAAAATTTGAAAAACCAGATTATAAAGTAAAAGAATATATTAAAGATTCTCATTATGGTAAGTTTGAACTTGAACCATTAGAAAGAGGATTTGGAACAACACTTGGTAATGCACTTAGAAGAGTTATGTTATCTTCATTACCAGGAGATGCAATTACTTCAGTAAAAATTGATGGTGTTGCTCATGAATTTCAAAAAATTGATGGTGTAGTAGAAGATGTTACTGCTATTGTATTAAACTTAAAGAGCGTTGTTATTAAAAATCATTCTAAAGATGAAAATAAGATAATTAGACTTACTAAAAATACTCCAGGAGTAGTAACTGCTGGTGATATTGAGAAGGACGCTGATATTGAAATATTAAATCCAGAACAAGAGATTGCTACTTTAGTAGAAGGTGGAAGTCTTAATATGGAAATGACTGTTGGATCAGGAAGAGGTTATGTAGTAGCAGATGATAATAAGAAATTATTCCAAAGTGATAAAACTAAAATAGGAGCAATAGCTATTGATAGTTTATATTCTCCTGTTGAGAGAATTCACTATGAAGTAGAGAATGCTAGAGTTGGTCAAAACAATAACTTTGATAAACTAATATTAGAAGTATGGACTAATGGTTCTATTACTCCAGAGGAGGCTTTAGCACTTGCTTCTAGAATCTTGATTGAGCATTTTGAAATATTAACTAACTTAAATGCTATTGCTGATGAAACTGGTCTTATGATATCTAAGAGTGAGGATCCTAGTGTTAAGATACTAGAAACTTCTATTGATGATTTAGATTTCTCTGTAAGAGCATATAATTGCTTAAAGAGAGCAAACATTTTAACACTTAAAGATTTAGTAGATAAATCTGAAAATGAAATGATGAAGATTAGAAACTTAGGTAAAAAATCTTTAAAAGAAGTTATGGATAAGGTAAAAGACATGGGTCTTAACTTTAGAGATGAAAATTAATATAAGGAGGTAATTATGGCTTATAGAAAATTAGGTAGAGATAATAAGCATAGAAGAAGTATGCTTGCTACTTTAACTAAACAACTTATTGAAAATGAAAGAATTGTTACTACTGAAACTAGAGCTAAAGAAGTAAGAAAAAGTTTTGATAAAATGATAACTTATGGTAAGAAGGGTACTTTAGTATCTAGAAGACTTGCTTTAGCATTCTTACATAATGATGATAAGGCTGTTAGTAAAGTATTTAATGAATTAGCACCAAGATATAAAGATAGAAATGGTGGTTATACTAGAATAATTAAGAAATCTGAAAGAAAAGGAGATTCTGCTTTAGAAGTTATTCTAGAATTAGTATAGTAATATATAATTTTATAAACCTAGGATTTGATTCTTAGGTTTTTTCTTTTCCCACTTCAACCATAAACAAGTTTATGTTTTATGTGGTATGAGGAAGCCTCCAAAAGGAGTCTTCCTCATAAACTATTTTGTGTTTAATATTTATAAAGCTTTAATACATTTTTAAAAAGGTACAATAATTATAAAAATAAGTATCAAAAAAGGTACAATATAAAATAAAAAATAGTATAAAAAGAGTACAAAAAGTGTTGTAATAATTATAATTTTATGATAATATTGTAGTAGGTGATTAAAATATGAAGAGAAAAATATATGATGAATTAATTAAATGGAAAAATAATACAGATAATATAAAGCCATTAATGATATTAGGGGTAAGACAATGTGGAAAAACATATATAATTAATGAATTTTGTCAAAAAGAGTTTGATAACTATGTTTCCATTAATTTATTTGATAATAATGATGTTATAGATTTATATAATTCTAATTTAAATTCTGATGAGAAGTACAATAGGTTGAAACTACTTCTTGATTTTGATATTGACAAAGAAAATACTTGTCTTTTTATTGATGAGATACAACAATGTGAAGCATTAATTTCAGAGTTAAAATACTTTTGTGAAAAACATAATAATGTTAGAATAATATGTGCAGGTTCTTTACTTGGAGTAAAATTAAAAAGAGCAAAAACATCTTTTCCTGTTGGAAAAGTAAAGATGTTGACTATGTATCCAATGAACTTTGAAGAATTTTTATGGGCTATGAATCAAGACTTACTTATTGATACTATTAAGGATTGTTATTTAAATAATAAACAAATATCCTCTCCAGTACATGAAAAAGCATTAACATTATATAGAACATATTTATTTACTGGTGGTATGCCAGAAAGTGTAAAAAATATGGTTAGTATTAAAGGAGATTACATTAAGTATGACGATACGATACTTGAAGACATTTTAACCTCATACTTTAATGATATGAGTAAATATGTTACTAGTGAAAGTGAAGTTTTAAAGATAAGAAGAGTATATAATTCTTTACCATCACAATTATCTAATATATCAAATAAGTTCCAATATTCAAAGATAGAAAAGAAAGGAAAAGCAAGAGATTATGATACTTCTATTGACTGGTTACTTGCTAGTAATATGGTATTATCTTGCAAGTGTGTTAAATTACCAGAAATACCGCTAGAGGGATTCGTAGATAATGACATTTTTAAATTATATTTAAGTGATGTTGGCATTTTAAATAGTATTTTAAAAATCAGTATGTCTGATATATTAAATGATAATATCTCTTTATATAAAGGAGTTATTGTAGAAAATTATGTTGCTAATGAATTAATAAGCAATGGACATAATTTATATTATTATAGAAATAGTAATAATACTAATGAAATAGATTTTCTATTATATAATGAAGATGGTATTATACCTATAGAAATAAAAGCAAGTAATAATACTAAGTCAAAAAGTTTAAATAATTATATAGAACAATTTAATCCTAAGTATTCTATAAGAATTAGTACTAAAGATTTTGGTTATGACCCTAAGAACAAAATAAAATCAATACCATTATATGCAACATTTTTGTTATAATATATTGCATTTATATTAATTTTATGATAATATTGATATGTAATATAAGTAAAAGGAAAAGACTAAATAATTTACAAATCAAGAAAGGAGACCTCACTATGAATAGAGAAAGAATTACTAAAGTTAACTACTTGTTAACTAG
>USIB01000079.1 GCA_900554615.1 uncultured Mycoplasmatota bacterium
ACTCAACGTGTGAAGTATTTATTGTAATACCTCTTTCTCTTTCTTCTGGAGCTTTATCGATATTAGCATAATCAACGAACTCTGCTCCACCTTTAGCAGCTAAAACTTTAGTAATTGCAGCTGTTAAAGTAGTTTTACCATGGTCAACGTGACCAATAGTACCAATATTAACATGTGGTTTTGAACGATCAAATTTTTCTTTTGCCATTTTAATTTTTCCTCTCTTTCTTAACTTTATACAATATCTATTGTATCAAATATTTAAAATTTTGCAATATATTTTACTAATTATTGCCGTTTTTCTTAACAATTGCCTCGAAGATAGATTTAGGAACTTCTTCATAATGATCTAAGAACATTGAGAATGTACCTCTACCTTGAGTATTACTTCTTAAATTAGTAGCATAACCAAACATTTCAGCTAATGGAACCATTGCAGTAAACGCAATTGCATTTCCTCTTGCCTCTTGTCCAAGTGGTTTACCACGTCTAGAAGTAAGATCTCCAATAACACTACCAGTATATTCATCTGGTGCAACAACTACAACCTTCATTATAGGTTCTAGAAGTACTGGACGACATTTATTTTTAATTTCTTTTACAGCAAGTGAAGCTGCAATCTTGAAGGCCATTTCTGATGAATCGACATCATGATATGAACCATCATATAATGTTGCTTTAACATTAACCATTGGATAACCAGCAATAACACCAGTTTGTAGAGCTTCTTGAAGTCCTTTATCAACAACAGAAATGTATTCTCTAGGTACTACACCACCAACAACATTATCAACAAATTCGTATTCTTTATCTGGATTTGGCTCAAATCTAACCCATACGTGACCATATTGTCCACGACCACCAGATTGTTTAATATGTTTACCTTCACATTCACCCATTTGAGTAATAGTTTCTCTATAAGCAACCATTGGAGCACCAACAGTAGCTTCAACATTAAATTCTCTTCTCATTCTATCTACGATAATATCAAGGTGTAACTCACCCATACCAGAGATAGTAGTTTGACCAGTTTCAGGATCAGTATGCATTCTAAATGTTGGATCTTCTTCAGCAAGTTTTTGAAGGGCAATACCCATCTTTTCTTGGTCTGCTTTAGTTTTAGGTTCAACAGCCTGAGTAATAACTGGTTCAGGGAATTCCATACCTTTCATGATAACAGGTTTCTTCTCATCACATAGAGTATCAGCAGTTGTAGTATTCTTAAGACCTACAGCCGCTCCAATTTCACCAGCATATATTTCTGGAATCTCTTCTCTGTGATTAGCATGCATAAGTAGTATTCTACCAATTCTTTCCTTAACATCTTTAGTAGAGTTAAGTACATAAGAACCACTCTTTAAAGTACCAGAATATACTCTAAAGAAAGTAAGTCTTCCTACGAATGGATCAGTAGCAATCTTAAATGCTAATGCAGTAAATGGTTCAGAATCTGATGGATGTCTTAATACTAAGTTTCCTTTCATATCAGTACATTCAATAGCTTCAACATCAGTAGGAGCAGGTAAATAATCAACAACAGCATCAAGTAGTAACTTAATACCCATATTACCTAAAGCAGTTCCACACATAACAGGGAAGAATTCTGCCTTTAATACACCCTTTCTGATAGCCTTTTTAAGTTCTTCTACTCCTATTTCTTCACCATCTAAGTATTTCATCATTAATTCTTCATCATAGTCAGCAGCAGCTTCAATTAATATATTTCTATATTCTACTGCTTTATCCTTCATATCTTCAGGAATCTCAATCTCAGTATAATCTTCAGCTTGTTTACCATCAAAGTGATATGCTTTCATAGTAACTAGATCAATTACACCATTAAAATCAGATTCAGCTCCAATAGGAAGTTCCATAGCAGCAGTATTTGCTCCTAATCTATCTTTAATAGTACCTAAACTAAAATAGAAATCAGCTCCCATTTTATCCATCTTATTAGCAAAGATAATTCTAGGTACACCATATTCATTTGCTTGTCTCCATACTGTTTCACTTTGAGGTTCAACACCTGCTTGAGCATCAATAAGTAAAACAGCACCATCAAGAACTCTAAGACTTCTTTGAACTTCAATAGTAAAGTCAACATGTCCTGGAGTATCAATTATATTAAATCTATAACCCTTCCAGAATGCAGTAGTAGCGGCACTAGTAATAGTAATACCTCTCTCTTGTTCTTGTTCCATCCAGTCCATTTGAGATGCACCATCGTGTGTTTCACCGATTTTATGTATCTTATGTGTGTGGAATAGAATTCTTTCAGTACAAGTAGTTTTACCTGCATCGATATGGGCCATGATTCCAATATTTCTTGTATGTTCTAAGCTTATTTCACGAGCCATAATTCATTTTCCTTTCATCTATTATTTAATTTATTAGTAATTATTTATCAGTATTATAATTATCAATTTGCTTCTTTCTTAATACCATTATTTCCCACAGCCAAATTACTATTTCATCAGAAATATCACTTTTTGAATTAGCAATCAAGTCATCATTTAACTCTTCTGCCTTAGAGTATACAAACAAAACCTCTTTATAATCAATATATATTAAAGTTTTCTTATCTTCATATTCACAAGACCATTTGGCTACGATTTTCAAAATATCAGAATATTCTTCTCTCTTATCACCAAATTCTTTATACTCACTAGCAGTAGCAAGTGAACCAAGTAATTTATCGAAAGCAAACCTAATATTATAGTAACTTAAATCATTATTGTTATAAACAAATGTTATATCTTTAGAATCATTATCATTCATTTATTAATCTCCTCAAATAATCACTAAACTATAGTAATAATTACCATCTATAATGAGCAAATGCTTTATTAGCCTCTGCCATCTTATGTGTATCTTCTTTCTTCTTAACTGATGCACCAGTTCCATTTGAAGCATCAATAATTTCATTAGCAAGATTTTCAGCCATAGAATGACCATTTCTAAGTCTTGCATATTGAGCTAGCCATCTGAATGCTAAAGCTTGTGCTCTCTCAGGTTTAACTTCAACTGGTACTTGGTAGTTAGCTCCACCAACTCTTCTTGATTTAACTTCAAGAGCAGGTTTAATATTATTCATAGCCTTTTCAAATACTACCATAGCATCTTCGCCAGTCTTTTCTTTAACTATATCAAAAGCATCATATATAATTTTTTGAGCAGTACCTTTTTTACCATCTTTCATAATGTGGTTAACTAATTTAGTAACTACTTTAGAATTGTATATAGGATCTGCTAGTACATCTCTTTTAGTTGCTCTTCTCTTTCTCATAGTCTAAATCCTCCTTCCATATATTATTTATTATTTAATTATTTCTTTTCTCTTTTAGCACCGTATTTACTTCTACCTTGTTTTCTATTTTGAACTCCAGCAGTATCTAAAGTACCTCTGATGATATGATATCTAACACCGATTAGGTCTTTTACTCTACCGCCTCTAATTAAAACAACGCTGTGCTCTTGTAAATTATGTCCAATTCCTGGAATATAGCAAGTAACTTCCATACCATTAGAAAGTCTTACTCTGGCATATTTTCTTAAAGCTGAGTTTGGCTTCTTAGGTGTTGTAGTACCAACTCTTGTACATACTCCTCTTTTTTGAGGTGATACTTGTACAGTTTGTTTCTTTTGAATACTATTTTTTCCTACTAATAATACTGGAGATTTACTCTTTCTTACTTTCTTACTTCTAGGTTTCTTAGTTAATTGGTTAATTGTAGGCATTTTCTCACTCCTTTCTTACACATATCCTGGTGTTTCATTTTCAATATTTAATATAAGTTTTGCCCATGACAAAACCTCTAAAATACCAGCAACATTAATATAACATTTTTAAAAATATTAGTCAAGTACTTTTTAAATATTTCCTATCTATTCTATGTAAAATAATTAAAATAATGCTTATTCCCTCTAATCCAATGTATTAGAGGGTTATTCCTAGCCTAGTAGTCTAGGAATAAGAAAGTCTAAAATATTATATTCACGGTGAATACTTTCTAACTAAAAAGAAAGACAATTACTCATCTTTCAATTAATATACTATTTACAATTTATCATATTAATTTTATCTTTCTCTACTCATTTAAAGAGTTTAATTATATATTCTCTACCATTTTTCATTTAGATTAAACTCCTTAGCAGATTCCCAATCCTCAGCTTTTCTAATACTATTTATATTATCTGCTAGCTCAGAAATACTTGATAAATATAATGTTTCTCCAATATTTTTCAATTCATCTTCTGATATCAAAACAGCATTTTTCCCTTTATTATTGACTATTGTAATAGGATTAAAGCCAACATTTACATCTGAAACAAGTTGAAATAAGTTTTTTCTTGCATTTATTATATTAATAGTAATCATACTAATCACCTCATATATATTATAACGCATATTAAATCTTTTTATATCATTATAAACTAAATATAATTCTTTCTTTTAATTCTCTTAATATTACTACCATTAGGCATAATAGTTTCTAATAATCTTGTACTAATTTTATTCTTACCATAAAAATTAGAATTCTTAATCCTATTAATAACTCTCTCATTATTAGTAAGTTTATAATAAGTTTCAATATATAGTTTCTTTATAATATTAAAATAATAAGTCATTATATCATCTTTATCTCCAATATAATACATAGAATCATCATAACTAAGTACTTCAAAAATATAAAAGTATACTATAGGTATTATAAAATCATAATCACTATTAATATTAATAATTTCATCAGATTCTTTATAATTATTCAAATCATATATAGAATCAAGGGTATACATTAATTTATATCTACTTATATTAAGTTCTTCCTTAAGTTCTACATTTCTAATTTTCCCTATTTCCTCTTCCATTAATTTTAAATAAGTCAAATAAAAATTAAGTTTAGAATAATCTTCTAGAAAAAAACATTTCTTTCTTTTTTTAATATTAGTATTAATCCTCTCACTAATAGTATACTTATACACTTCCTCTTTTAAAAATATAGCCCTATCCATTGGAGTATCTATTATTCTCTGTATATCAAAAGTAGGGTCACAATATAAATATATATCTTCAATATTATCAAAGGTATCAATATCAGACTTTGAATGTAGTAGTAGATTTTTATATTCTACCTGTGAGAAATTATTATCCATATTCATATACATAATATTAATTAGTAATTTTACTAATTTAATTTTATCTATTACTTTTTTATTATCACAACCATATAAGTCATAAGAAGATAAATCAATATATAATCTCTCTAATTCCTCTTCTAGTGTACTTATATCATCATACTTATCACCATGCACATTAATACCAAGTATTTCTAAAAAACATACATTATTATGTATAATATTATAAGTATCAATAATAAAATCATTATCATAATAACATTCTACACTCCTAACTAAATTCTTTAGTTCTTTTATAGTAGTAGATTCTTCTAATACAATGTTATTATCTTCATCAATTTCAAAGTATTCATTATAATCATCAATAAAACTAGATAATTCTTCACTATAATTAAAATCAAATATTAATTCCTCTAAAGATTCTTTACTTAAATTAAATAAATTAATAATTCTCTTCAAATAAGTAACTAATGTCTTACTAGGCAATATAGTATCTTTATTATTTTCTTTTAAAGTAATCATTATATCAAGTATTATATATACTAATGGAATATCCATACAAACGCCTCCTGTATAAAAATATACTATCACATAAAAATAAAAATATCAATAAAAAAAAAGAAAATCTCGGGGGGCAAATCCAAGATTCCAAAAGTCAAATGGTCGGGAAGACAGGATTTGAACCTGCGACCTCTACGTCCCAAGCGTAGCGCTC
>USIB01000080.1 GCA_900554615.1 uncultured Mycoplasmatota bacterium
CAGTCTCGCCTAAGTATGCTTCAGCAGTCTTCTTAAGATCTCCTAGTATCATAGCGGATACCTCTTCTGGAGAATATTCTTTTCCGTTAGCGGATACCTTTTCACTAGTACCCATTTTTCTTTTAATTGAAGATATAGTATCTTTATTAGTTACCATTTGATTTTTAGCCTTTTGACCAACAATTATATCTCCATTTTTAAATGCTACTACTGATGGAGTAGTTCTCATACCCTCAGGGTTAGTAATAACTTTAGCTTCACCTCCATCATATACAGCAACACAACTATTAGTTGTTCCTAAATCTATTCCTATAATTTTACTCATATTTATCATTTCCTTTCTTATTTATCATCATCAAAGTCATGAATAACTTTAATGTTTTTATCTTTATTTATATTTTCCTCTTTTTTATTCTTTTTAATATTCATGTATAATAGATAACTAACTAAAGCAATTAATATCACTGGTAATAACCAAATAACAAACTTAACTGCTAAAACTGCTAGTATAATTGATACTATTATATATATTATTTCTTTTATCGTATCTTTATTCATTTACTTTCACCATAGCAGTTCTAAGTACTCTATCTTTATACATATAACCTTTTTGTAACACTACTGTTACAACTCCTGATTCTTTAGTTTCATCATGATCCATAACTACTGCTTGTTCTAGTGCCGGATCAAATTCCTTACCTAAACAATCAATTTCTTTTACTTCAAACTTTTCAAGTAAATCCTTTATTTGCTTATACATAAGTTTAAAGCCCTCTAGAAACTTAGATACTTCATCTTCTAAGTCATCATCATCCATACCTATTGCTCTTTCAAAGTTATCTAAGATAGGAAGAAAACCTTTTAAAATATCTTCTTCAGCATATTTTATTATTCTATTAGTTTCTTCATCTTTTCTTCTTTTATAATTAATAAGTTCAGCCTGACTTCTTAGAAGTGCCTCCTCTAGATTCTTTATTTTATCTTCTAGTTCTTTATTATCACCACAAGAACATTCTTCATGGCAATTACATTCTTCGTTGCAAGTACACTCTTCTTTAGCCTCTTTGCAGTTACATTCTTCTTTATTACAATGTTCTTTCTTTATCTCTTTTTCCTCTTTTTTATGTTTATTATTCTTCTTTTCCACTTTGACCTCCTAAATTATTTTTAATGTAATCTAGTAGTGTTACCACTCTATCATACTCCATCCTCTTTGGTCCAATTATTGCTATTGTTCCTTCGGTTCCATCTATATTATATTTAGTCTTGATAACTGAAACATCATCAGTAAGTTCTGTTTCACTACCAACATAAATATTTATACCATTTTCTTCTTCCTTCATCTTAGAAATACTATCTATATCTTCAAATTTACTAAGTATTTCTTTTACTTTATCAATATTAGTAAACTCTGGTTGCTTAAGCATATTAGTTCTTCCACCAAAGTAAGCATCTTCTCTTTGTGCAGTAGTAAATTCATGAAAAGCATCATAGAAGGTATTATAAAGTACTTCATATTGACCAACATAATCTTTTATAATTGGTTTTACTTCATACTCTAGTTTTTCACTTACCTCGTTAATAGGAGTACCTATTACTAATTTATTTATTAGTTCTACTGTTTTCTTTACATCTTCTTTAGGAACAGTATTTGGTAAGTATAATGTCTTATGTTGTACTACACCTTTATCAGTTATTACTATCGATAATATTTTATTATCTTCTAGTGGAACTACTTCTACTTTCTTAAGTCTATTCTCTTTAGAAGCACCTCCTAGTACAACAGCAGTATAGTTAGTTATTTCACTAATTATTTCTATACTCTTCTTAATAGTATCATTTAAATCTAATGTATTATTTCTAAAAATAGTTTGAAGTTTTAACATATCTTCTCCAGTCATATTCTTAGGTTTCATTAAATTATCTACATAATACTTATAACCTTCTTCACTAGGTATTCTACCTGATGCAAAATGATTTTTTTCTAGTAGATGTAATTCTTCTAAGGCTACCATCTCATTTCTAATTGTAGCACTAGAACATTTTAATTTCTTACAAATATGATTTGAACTTACTGGTTTAGCAGTTCTAATATATTCTTCTACTATTACTTTTAGTATTTCATTTTGTCTTTTGGTGATCATTATATCACTTCCTTTAGCAATCATTTATTTCCATTGCTAATATCATTATATTACTATTCTTTAGCAATGTCAACTAAAAATTGCTAATTTTTTATTTTTTTTCACATTTTCTTGTTTCTATGTAAGCTTATCATCTTACATAGTAGTTTATAGCCAAAGTCTATAAACTAGATATCAACCATATCTATTATATTCACGGTAGAAACTAAAAGAAAAAGAACTAGTTTAGTTAAACTAATTCTATTTATTTAATAACCAATCTATCACATTTATTTTTGTTATTCCATCGTAATCAGATTCTAAATCCATATCTAGAGTTAATAGATATTTAGGATAATGATCTCCTGTTTTTTGAAGTGATTTTAATTCTCTTTCTAAAACTTTATCATCTCTAACAGATAGTGCAACTTGAAAATATTTAAGTCCTTCTCTATTTTCTGCTACAAAATCAACTTCTAAATCATCTACTTTACCAACATAAACTTTATAACCTCTTCTTAATAATTCTAAATAAACTATATTTTCTAATATATGTCCCATATCACTATCTGCTTTTTTACCAAGTAAATAACTTCTAAGACCAGTATCAACTGAATAATACTTATAATCTCTAACAAGTAAGTTTTTTCCTTTGACGTCAAATCTTTCTACTTTATATATTAAGAAACTTTCTATAAATGCAGTTATATAATTCTCTACTGTATGGTTGCTTGTAGACATGCCCTTACTAGTTAAAGTATCACTTATCTTTTTAGTAGAAATAGGACTACCTATACTATCATATATAAATTTTAAAATATTTTCTAGTAATATCTTATCAGTTATATTATTTCTAGCCATAATATCTTTATATACAATTGTTGAAAATATTCCATCCATATATTTATCTATATCATTAAGATTAGTGTCTATTATACTCAAATTACCAGGCATACCACCATTTCTCATATATTCAAGAAACAATTGATAGTAATTATTATTATTTGGAAATGCAGATACATATTCCTTAAAAGATAATGGTAACATTTTTATTTCAATATATCTACCAGATAATAATGTTGCAAGTTCTCCTGATAGAAGATATGCATTAGATCCAGTTATATATACATCAACATTTTTCTTTATATATAAGCCATCTACTGCTCTTTGGAATTCTGGAACGTTTTGTACTTCATCTAAAAAAACATAATTCATTTTATCAGATATTAATCTATCCTTAATGTAATCATATAATTCTTTATAATCTTTAAAATCATAATCAGCATCTTCTAGGTTAATTTTAATTATTTGTTTTTCAGAGATACCACTATTTTTTAAATAATCTATAAATAAATCAAACAAAGTAGACTTACCACATCTTCTTATTCCAGTTACTACTTTTATTAAATCTTTTTCTTTCCATCTCTTTAATTCTTCAAGATATTCTTTTCTTTCAACCATAGTTAGTCACCTCTAAATAATTATACACTCAAAAATACCAAAAGTCAAGCATTGGAAATATTTTTCCAATACTTATGATTTTTTACAAGTATTGGAAATTCATTCTTTCATGTAATATATATGTTAAAACTAAAAGAAAAAGAACTAGTTTGGCTCTATTTTTTATAATTTGCCTAGTGTATTGCCGGATATTTATTACCATATTTATAACTATTATTAAAATTATTCATACTATTAAAATATTTTCTATAAGACATATAATTATTACTATATAAATAATTAATATTTTTTATATTCTTATTTCTTCTTTTCTTATTATCACTTTTTATCTTAATAGTAGTTTATAGTCAAAGTCTATAAACTAGATATCAACCATATCTATTATATAGAGTAAATACTTTTTTACAAATAATAAATACCACTAAAAAGTGATATTAATCTATTAATTTATCTTTATATTCACTAACAGGTTTATAACTTAATCTATGATATTTAGTAATACCATATTCTTTTATTGCTTCTATATGTTTCTTTGTTCCATATCCCTTATTATTAGCTAAATCATACATTGGATATATCTTATCTAAATCATACATCATCTTATCTCTTGTAACCTTAGCAATAACAGAAGCAGCCGCTATTGAAATAGATTTAGAGTCACCCTTTATAATACTAGTTGTCGGTACATCTATATCTAAAGGCATTGCATCAATCAAAACATGATCAAGCCTAATACCTGTATTTTTAATAGCTTCTTTCATAGCCATCTTAGTAGCCTCATAAATATTAACTTCATCAATAACTTTTTCATCTACAATACCTATACCTATAGCAATTGCCTTATCTTTAATTATCTTATAATATTCATCTCTCTTCTTTTCAGATAATTTCTTAGAATCTGTTAATCCCTCTAAAACAAAATCTTTAGGAAGCACTACACACGAAGCAACAACACTTCCAATTAAAGGCCCTCTTCCTACTTCATCTACTCCCCCAATATAATTTAATCCCTTATCATATAATTCCTTTTCATATTTATATAAATCTTCCATCCTATCACTTCTTCCTAATAATTAAATACTACATTAACATTATACAATGATTAATAATAAAATACAAGTAAAGCAACAATTAAAAAGGAAAAAAGAAAGTAACTAGTACCATCTTAATATCTAACACTATGTTTATAACAATTATTATAATTACTAATAATATTAAAAAATCTTTTAAAAGAAATATAACCCATTTTATATAAATAATAATTCTTTTTCATATTATATAATCTTCTTTTATTATTTTAACTCTTAACTCTAATAATAGTCTTATTATTCTTAACAGAAAATATATAACCTAAATACTCAAAACCACTATAACAATCATAAATACTAGTTTTATTAACATTAATATCAAGTATATATTTATCTTTCAATATAAAACTAATATTTTCAAGTTCCCTTTTTAATTTATCTTTATCATTAGATATAATAATATAATCATCCATATATCTAACCATATACTTAAGACCTAAGTTATTTACAATATAATGGTCTAACTCATATAAATAAAATATAGATAAAAATTGACTAGTCATATTACCAATAGGCAATCCCTTATCATAATCATATAAAGGTAACTTATCAATTTCTAATCTCCTATTTTTATCTTTATCAAGTAAATTATTTTTAATACTTTTAATACATAAATTAACATAATCATAATTAGTACTATCAATAATATTACAAACAATATTATATTCATCACTATCTAATTTATCAATAATCATACTCTTTAAAACATTATGGTCTATACAATAAAAATATTTACTAATATCAATTTTAAGAATATAAAACTTTCCATACTTCTTATTAAGTTCAATATATCTTTTAACAAGATTAATTGCATAATCATATCCCATATTCTTTCTAGTAGCACAATTTCTAATATCCAAATACTTTTCTAATCTAGGTATTAAAATAAATCTAGAAACATAATAAAATGAACCCTTTGTCAAGGACTAAATAAAAAAAGTCTAATTAAGTAATGGA
>USIB01000081.1 GCA_900554615.1 uncultured Mycoplasmatota bacterium
ATAATATAATGTTTCTTGTTTTTAATTATTCTAATGATGTTTATATCAAAAACTTTGGTAATAAAATTAAAATCAATGAATTAGAAGATTATTTAAAGCGTACCAACTAGTAAATTTGTCGAAAATAGTTTATAATTAAATTAGAAAAACTTATATCTGATTTATTTATGGGCGAAGTAGTACAAATAAGCCTAGTTGTACTGCTTCGCTCTTTTTTAGTAAAGGAGATGATGATAATTGGATGAGGTAAAAAAAGTTTGTGGTCTATATATGAGAGTATCGACTCAAGCTCCTAAAAGTGAGAAAAAATATTAAATTAAAGGTTTAAAGTTGTAATAAATCTCTATATTTTGTTCCTTATCAACAACTATTTTATCAATTAAAGCTGAAAGTAGTTCTCTACTTGGTTTTTTAAGTTTTAAATAGGTTTCTATTATATTCTTATATTGTTCGTTTTCTTTTGAACTGATTTTATTCTTTAATTGGTATAATTTAAGTTCTATATCTTGTTTTTCATCTTTCATTTTGCTTTTTTCCTGTGTTAAAAGGTTATATTGCCTTAAAAACATATCCTCATCAATAATTCCTTTTAATTTATCTTTATATATTTTATCAATATAAGTATCTTGTGAAGACAATTTACTTTTTATCTTAGATAGTTTATTTTCTAAATCTACTTGTAATTTCAATATCTTGTTATTATTTTTTAGGATTTCTTCAAAATTACTTGTTTTAAGGTATTGACGGCATTTCTTTCTAACATCTTTTAGCACTGCTTCTTCTAAATCAAAATAATTTAATTTGTGATTAGAACAAAAATGATATTTAGAGTATTTTTTGTATAATGAACATATACAATATGCTTTTTCTACTTTTTCACCATTTGCTTTTGTATATTTGCTCCTATCAATACCCATTCTATGCCCACAATTCTTACAATAGATAAAACCTCTAAATAAATATGGTAGTTCTTTTCCATAATTATTTCTATTTTTATCAGCCATACTTTGAACTATATTAAAAGTTTCTTCATCAATGATAGCAGGACAAGCACCATTAACAATAATCCATTCATCTTCGTTATATCTTCTTCGTGATTTAGTTTTATAACTTGTTTTATATTGTTTTCCCTGTGCTAAATTACCTATATAAGTAGGATTTCTTAACATATCTCTAACTGTTGATGTTTGCCACATTCCATAAGTTATTTTAGGATTTTTATATACTTTTCCTTTATATACACTTGGACTTGGTATATTTTCATCAGTTAAAGTATTACATATAGTCGTTAATCCCATGCCACTTTTAGCCATTTCAAATATTCTTTGAACTATTGGTGCCGTTTCTTCATCAATGATTAGTTCGTGTTTATCATAAGGTAGATTTTTCTTATAACCATAAGGTTCAGTACTGCCCATAAACTTACCTAATTTTTTTTGAGATGTTAATGTTGCTTTTATCTTCTTTGAAATATCTTCAACATACATTTCATTAAATAATGCTTTAATCATTATTTTGTTATTATCTTTATTTTTATCAAAGCTATCATAATCTTCACTAACTGAATAAAATCTAATATTCTTATTTGGAAAATATTCAGTAGCATACATTATGCTTTGTGTCATATTTCTACCTAAACGACTTGTATCTTTTGTAATAACCATATTGATTTTTTTCTTATCTATATCTTCAAGTAGTCTTTGGAAATTTTCTCTATCAAATTGAGTTCCACTAACACCATCATCAATATAAGTATCTACAACTTCTAAATCGTTTTTAATTACATATTCCATTATGTAATCTCTTTGATTAGAAATACTATCACTTTCGCCTTTACCTTCTTTTACATCTGCTATTGATAATCTTAAATATATACCAACTTTAAATGTTCCATTAGTATTCATAGTTTGCTCCTTTCTTGCCTAATGAAACACATCTTTAATATACATATATATTATACCATTTTTGCCCTTATTTTTAAAGGCTTTCGTTATAATATATTATTAAAAATTGTTCCATTATTTCTTGTAAAGTTTTACCATTTTCGTTAAATATACTTGTTATATTCATAAGTTTAAAATCCTTTCGTAATTTCAAAACTTATACCTGTATAAGTGGCATTATCTATGCCTTTTCTCGCTTAAGCAACTTTAGAATAACAATTAGCGAAAATAATTAATATATGAAAGTAGCCCCATATTTTATTCTATTTTGAAAATATAAAAAACCTTATAAATAAAGGGCTACAAGAGTTTTATATACCGATTTTTCAAGTAAAAAAACAATTTTTAAACCTATTTTAACTTTGAAAAAACTTTGATAAGATGAAATTACAAAGGCAAGGAACCAACCTTTGTAATTGGAAAGGAATGAATATAAAATGAATGAAGAAATTATTGAAACTGAAGAAATGTTAGAAAGAAAGGAATACGTTGATTTATCAATATTAAAAAAAGAATTAATAAGACTTGCTTATATTAAGCATTATGGAAAAACACCTACAAAAATGTTTTTACATAAGTTCTTAAAATATATCAATATGGAATATGAAAACAATACATCAAAAAATAATATTGATAATAGAATTAATAGTATATGTAAGGCAATAGAAACTAAAATGGATAAATATTCAAGAGTTATTGAATTATAAACCTATTTAGATTAATATTTAACTTAATTAGGCTTGATTAGACAAAGTGATAGTAAAATATCACTTTTTTTGATATAATAACAATCAATTTAATTAAGGGGGACTTTATGAGAAGACATAACCATTTAACTGATGATGTATTTAAGAATAGTAAATACATTGCTACCATAAACAGAACAACTGATTTTAAAGATATTAGAAAAGAAACAAGAAAAGAAAAAAGTGAATACTTTGGACAATATGATTTAATACTTGATATATTCCAAACTTTTATATTAGTATTTAATTGCTTTTTTAGTGATAGCAATAAAAATAAAGCAGAAAAAGCAGATGAAGCAAGAACTATAATTGAAAAACTTATTTATAAAGATTATGAAAACTCACAAACACATAAATATACTGTAAGAGATATAAAAGAAATTGTAGATAAACGAGCAAGAAGATTTTATAAATATATGGAGCAATGGCAAAAAGAATTAAAGAAGATAACACCTAAAAATGCTAATGACTCAATATTCTTAAATGAAATGATAGCAACTTTAGAAAAAGAAATGAACGACCTTGAATATGTAGAGTTTGATAGTATAGTTAATGAAAATATTACATATCAAAAAAATAGTGTTAAAAACTATAAAGACTATAAGAAATACATTTGTAAGTTTGATTATATTTATAATAAAAGAAATGAGTTTATAAATGAGTTTAAAGAAAAGTATTATAAAAGAACACGCATTAGTTTAACTGATGATGATATAGATATGTTTAGAAAAGTATTTACTACTATTACTTATGGAAATAATGGATTAATTAACACTATAAATAATGCTGATATCGAAACAAAAAACATAAATGAAAAATCAAGTGATAAATACATTTATAAAGCATACTTAAAACTAAATGGAATTGATTATAATAGTGATAATTTTAAACTAAATGTTATGGCATTTTCTCTTATGCTCCAATCTATTTATAATAAAGCAATGTTTTGTGGTTTAAATAAATATGATGTGTTAAGAAACTTTGATGTATTAGTATTTATAATTACTTGCGAAGAATTGATTATAACTGATGAAGTTAAGTTTGGCTTTGTTGATAATGATATAAACGGAATAATATTAGATTTAAAAGATGTTTATAAAACTATTAAATCTTCTCAAATGACTTATGAAGAAATTGGAACTGATACAAAAAGATATAACGAAGAAACATTAATACCGGCATATCAAATAATTAGAGATATTATTGAAAGAAATAAAGATATATTTATGGAGATTAGTTAATATGGAAAAGATAGATATAATAAAATTGATGATACAAGAAAAACAAGAACAAGAAAAAGCACAAACTAATTTTGAAGAAGAAAAAAATATAAAACTATTACACAATTATTATGATGAATACTTACATTATAATCTTTTAAATCTTGCTAAAGACGGTGTTATTAGTTATAACCTTAATAGTAAAGATGATGAAGAAAGAGAACAAGCACAAGATATAAAACATTTTGTCTTACATACTATTCAAAATATCATTAAATATAGCAATACCAACCTTAATGAACTAAATGAAAAAGATTTACAAGTATTTGATTATTTAAAAAGTCAAAATTCAATGAGAGATGATTTTTATAGTGAAACTATACTAAATGATTTTTATCAAAGAAAAGGAAAAGATAATCTTGATTTACTTGAAACTAAAGACAAAGATTATAAAAAAGCAGTTGCTAACGGAATATGTAATGTTTTAATAGCACGAACTAATACAAAACTTATTAAAGATTTTTATAAAGACTATGTTTTTTCTACATTAAAAGATTTGTATAAAGAAAATGAAATTGATTTTGATATAACAAAAGATGATGAAAGAACAAAAAAGATTAAAGACAATATTTTAACTACTTTAACATCATTTATAATAGAACTAACGTGGATTACTGAAAGAATTGACATTCAACAAAAAGATTTACCTATATTCAATTTTATTTGTAGTGATGACAAAGAAATAAAACAAGCAATGGCAATGTATTTTATAAATCAATTTATGGTAATATATGAAACTAAAGAATTTCAAGATTATTTAAAATCTAATAAAAAAGGTGCTTATGATATTCATGTAATGACAGAAAAAGAACTAAAAAAACATAATGAACTTATTACTAAATATGAAATGATAGAAGATAGAACAAAAGAAATAATGTTATGTGGTGTGTTTAATGCTTTGAATATATTGAATAACGAAAAGACAATTATATTTGATATGTCATCTAATAATAAAAGAATACAAAAGATTTCTAAAAACATAATAACTTTTATAACTAAACTATTTCAAACAATGGCATTAACTTATTTAGAAGATGAAGAAAACAACAATAATAAAACTATTGGTTTTATGAAATATTTATTTATTGAAAATAACACACAAAATAGTGATAAGAAAAAAGAACTATTAACTAAAATAATGAACATGTTTTTACATTATTACCCTAATATAGATTTTGAAGATGATGACTATATAAATAACTTAAATATATATTTATATAGTAGTAAAGAAAGTACCGAAGAAAAAGAAAGAGAAAGAATAATTGAAATGTTAAAAGATAAGGAAGATTAAGACCTATATTCTTATTTCTTTCTTTTATTTTTAATAAATATATAATATACTCTATATATGAAAATAACCGACTTTTAAATGCTTATTATAACAACAATTAGGTATTTGATATATAAATTATTTAATTAAATGCTTTCGGCTTAAAATACCATCTTGTTTTGTTTTTGATAAGGTGTTTTGTACAAATTAAAAAGTGATGAGAGTTTTATTTACTTTCATCACTTATTTTTGTTTCATCTTCCTTAAATAGTTCGGCTATATCAATATTAAGAACAAGGGCTAATCTCCAAAGTGTTCCAAGAGAAAAGGTTTGGTGGTTCTTACTTTCAATATTGCTTAT
>USIB01000082.1 GCA_900554615.1 uncultured Mycoplasmatota bacterium
TAAGTGGATTAGACACTAGTAATATGACTAGTATGAGTAGAATGTTTTACAATAGTACTAGTTTAAAGAACATAGATTTATCTGGATTTGATACATCAAAAGTGGTTAATATAACTCATATATTTGATGGATGTAGTAATTTAGAGAATGTAGATTTATCCAATTTTAATACATCAAATGTTACTAATATGGAGGGTGTATTTCAAAATGACACTAATTTAAAGGAAATTAAGTTTGGAGATAACTTTAAAACTAATAAAGTAACTACTATGTTAGCGATGTTTGCCTCTTGTTCTAGTTTAAAACAGGTAGATTTATCTAATTTTGATACATCAAATGTAACTACTATGCAGAGTATGTTTTATAAGTGTGAAAATTTAGAATCATTAGATTTAAGTTCATTTAAAACCAATAAGGTTACTAATATGTATTGCATGTTTGCTTATTGTACTAGTTTGAAAACAATTAATTTAACTTCTTTTGATACTAATAAAGTAACTACCATGCAGAGTATGTTTCTTCTTTGTAAAAGTATTGAAATGTTGGATTTAAGTACATTTACTACTAATAGTGCTAATACTATTATGTATATGTTTGATACTTGTTCATCTTTAAAAAGTTTAGATATTAGAAATGCTAGTTTGTCTTCAGTTAGCAAAAATACTAGTGCTTTTAATGCAGTTAATAGTAATGTTGTAGTGTATGTTAAAAATGATACTGAAAAAGAATTTATTATAAATACTATAAAAAATATCATTTCTGATAATGTAGTAGTAGGTTAAGAAGATACTAGTTTATCTTCTTTTTATTATGTATAATACTTAGTTAGAAAGTTTACACCATGAATATAATATCTTATAATTATTTATTACTAGACTATGTAATAGGCTAGTAATAACATGAAATGACCTTGGCATTTCATTAAAGGTGAATAATTAGTTAGAAGAAATAATAAAATATAATAAGGTGATACTTTGAAAAAAGAAAGAACATTCCTTTTAATAGGAGTAATACTACTTAGTATATTTGGATTAATAATGATATATTCAGCCTCTAGTGTATGGGCTGAATACAAGTTTAATGACCCATATAAATATTTAAAATCACAAGGACTATTTTTAATAGTAAGTTATCTATCATTATTAATAATATCAAAAATACCATATCAAGAATATAAAAAAAGAGCAAATATAATATTCATAATATGTACAGTATTATTAGCACTTGTATTAATACCAGGAATAGGAACAGTAAGAAATGGAAGTAGAAGTTGGTTTGGATTAGGAAGTTTTGGTATTCAACCATCAGAGTTTACAAAATTAGGATTAATAATATTTACATCAAAGTATCTATCAAATAATCAAAAAGAAATAAAAGATATAAAAAAAGGAGTACTACCAATATTAGGAGTATTACTATTAGTATTTGGACTTATTATGTTAGAGCCAGACTTCGGAACAGGAGTAGTAATAGTAATGACAATAGTAGTATTACTATTCACTAGTGGAGTAAAAATGAATTTCTTTATAAAAATAGGAGCACTAGGTTTAGTAGGAGTCGCCTCCCTAATAATAATAGCCCCCTATAGAATGCAAAGAATAGTATCATTTTTAAATCCATGGAATGACCCATTAGGAAGTGGATTCCAAATAATTCAATCATTATACGCAATAGGACCAGGAGGATTATTAGGATTAGGTTATGGCTCTTCAGTCCAAAAACATTTCTATTTACCCGAGCCTCAAACAGATTTCATATTCTCTATAATAAGTGAAGAATTTGGCTTTATGGGAGTTTTAA
Source organism: uncultured Mycoplasmatota bacterium (assembly GCA_900554615.1). GTDB lineage: Bacteria > Bacillota_I > Bacilli_A > RF39 > UBA660 > CAG-302. Next base: position 1,801 of record USIB01000082.1, read on the forward strand.
TCGTTGCAACATTATTCATAACAATAATAGTATCAGGCTTTAAAATAGCAATGAAAACAGAAAATTTATTTGGAAAATACCTATCATTTGGAATAACATTCGGTCTAGCCTTTCAAGCCATATTAAACCTAATGGTAGTAGTAGGACTAATACCAGTAACAGGAGTAACCCTTCCATTTCTCTCCTACGGAGGTAGTAGTCTATTAATAACCATGTTTAGTATAGGAATATTATTAAATATTAGTAGCCAAAATTAAAAAAGTATGATATAATATAAGGCCGAAACGAAGGAGGAGAAAAAATGAAAGAAAAAAAATATAGCATAATAGAAGGAATATTAAAAGATGATAATGTAGTAATGGCAATAAATAATAATATAGAAACAGTATTAGACTATATACCAGAAATAAAATATATGAATGGATATAAAGAAAAAGATAGCAATTTAGATTTATGGAATCATACTTTACTAACCTTATTCAATTCAGATGAAGATATAGAAGTAAGATTAGCATTATTATTACACGATATCGGTAAACCATTTTCTTATAAGAAAAATAAAGTATTAGAGGATAGACCACACGAAGAAGTATCAGCAGAAATGTCAAGCCATATATTAAAAAGGTTAGGCTATGATGATGAAAAGATAAAAAGAATAACATATTTAGTAGCAAATCATAATACAAGAATAGAAGATAACCTAATACTAGATAATATAAGATTAGCAATAAAACTATATAAAGTACAATATTGTAATATATTAGCCCATAGTCAAAATAAACAAGAAAAAGGAAAGAAATATTTAACAAGAATAAAACAAAGAATAAAAATAGAAGAAACAAGATTAGATTACTAATTATGTTTCTTCTTTTTCTTTTCAAACTTAGAAATAACCTTAGCGGTCAAATAAACAATTTTATGATTATTATCTATAGCAATTCTTTTACAAAAAGCCTTACCACCAATAGTAGAGGCTGCGATTAAAGCCGTAACAATAAGACCAGTATAAAATAAATTAAGATTAAAATTATCAGAAATACCTTTTGAAACACTAACACCAGCAGAACCTGAAATAATTCCACATATATCTCCAATAACGTCGTTGCAGAAAGAAGATACTCTATCAGCATTCTTCTTAAAAGATACAGCTTTCTTAGCACCCTTAATCTTTTTAGAACTCATAGCATGCAGTGGCTCTTCATCAGAAGAAGTAACAGCAACTCCTATCATATCAAAAATAATACCAATAAGAATAAATACTATAAGAATAATGATACCTATAATAATACCAACCTTTGGCATAATAGATTCCGATATAAAAGAGAAGAGTAGAGATATACCAAAAGCAAGTATAGTAACAATAAGAGGCCAACTATTTTTTTTCTTTTTCTTCATATACAATCCTTTCTAAATACAACAAAAAGGCCAAAAGGCCTTACTTCATAAAATGGCAATTTCTATAGTTAACTTTATGTCTTAGGTCAAGTAGGCTTTCCCTGTCTTCTACTAATTCGTTACCAAATTAGTGGTTACCCTTTAAAGAAGACAATATATTGTCACCAAATATATGACTTGATTACCACTTAGTACATACTGTAATCCCATAGAAATGTCACTCTAGGAGATTTCCTCAAGCAATTTCTTACTATTAATTCTTTTTTGCAAACATGGTTTCAAATTGCAATATTAGATATAGCTAGCAAGGAAATATCTAACTGATCAATTATTCCCCATATTCACTCAAGACAAGCTACGCTACTCGCAAGTTTCCCCACATAGTAGGTTTAATCCTAGTTCGTATCTTATCATATAAAACACAAAGATAGGTCTCCACGGAGATTGGGGTAGTATCATATGCCGTTATGACCGCCCAAACGCCTTACCTTCCAGCATCCACCCTAAGCTGGGCGCATAAAGCAAACACCAGAAGTTTCACAGGTATGCTCTTTAGTGAGCTTTTAGGTTCACCTTCATAGTAAGTTAAATTGACTAGAATAATGTGCCATCACATGACTAAATTATAGCAGATTTCCTCTAAAATGTCAAATCACTTCAAGTTCTGTTAATAAATTATATGCAAGAAAAAATAAAAATACTAATCATTTTTGACCAGTATTTTTTCAATATAACTAACAATCATATACATAAGATAAGAGACTATCATCAAAATAATAATACCTGAAATAACTAAGTTCAAATTAAATACTTGTGAACCATAATTAATTAAATAACCAATACCTTCCTTAGATACAAGAAACTCACCCATAATAACACCAATCAAAGTCATACTAATATTAATCTTAAGGCTACTTATAATAGTAGGGTAACTACTAGGTAAAATAGCATATCTAAATATTTGCATTTTATTAGCAGAGAAAGATTTAAGTAAATTAATCTTATTCTTATCAGTAGAAATAAAGCCATTATATACAGTGATAACAGTAACAATAACAGAGATAAGAAGAGCCATAATAATAATAGAATTAATATTAGCTCCAAAGAATATAATGATAATAGGACCAAGAGCAATCTTAGGAAGACTATTAAGAATAGTAAGATAAGGGTCAAGTACTTTATAAATAAAGTTAAAGTACCAGAATATCATAGCAAGAAGAGTTCCGATAGCAGTACCAAGACCAAAACTAATTAAAGTCTCGTAAATAGTAGTCCATATATTGTTAAATAGATTGTTATCATTGTATAAAGAAACAATAGTATTAACAACATTACTAGGAGAAGAAGTAATAAAAGTATTAATAATTTTATATCTAGCAAGTACTTCCCAAATAACAATAAGTAAAATAGCAAGAAGTAGTCTACTAGAAGTAATAAGAATCTTTTTATTTCTTTTTCTTCTAAGATATTTTTTGTGTTCAAGACTATACATGAATATCAATATCCTTCCATATATCATTATAATAAAATCTAAACTCCTTAAGATTCCTATTATGAGTAGGAGTACTCTTATTATCCATATCAATAGAATAAATCTTTTTAACACTAGCGGGTCTATCACTTAAAACAACAACTCTATCAGCCATAGAAATAGCCTCGGCAACATCATGAGTTATCATAATAGTAGTCTTACCCTCATTCTTAATAATTTTCCATACATCATCAGATACAGCAAGTCTAGTTTGATAATCAAGGGCACTAAAGGCCTCATCTAGAAGTAGAATATCAGGATTAATAGCAAGAGTTCTAATCAAAGCAGCCCTTTGTCTCATACCACCAGATAGATTACTAGGATATTTATAGATAAAGTCACCAAGACCATAAGTTTTAAGTAAAGAAATAACCTTGCTTTTATTTTCTTCAGTAATTTCTTTTCTAACCTTTAGACCTAAAAGACAATTATCCAAAATATTAAGCCAAGGAAATAAAGTATCATTTTGAAGCATATATCCCATTTTAGCCTTACCATTAGGAAAGGTAATATTACCATAAGACTTATCCTCAAGACCACACAAAATAGATAGAAGAGTAGTTTTACCACATCCAGAAGGACCTACAATAGCAATAAATTCACCGTCTTTAACATTTAAATTCAAACCTTCAATAGCAGTTATTTCACTATCGTTAGTATGATATATTTTAGATAAATTATCAATAATTAATATATCATTCGAATTCTTTAAAGTATTTTCCATATATCAACTTATCATATGGAGCATAACTATCAAGTTCGCCAGCAGCAATCATAATATCTTGAATATGCTTCCATTCATCTTCATTAATACTAATAGTCTCTCTATATGCATCACCTTTCTTATATCTATCAA
>USIB01000083.1 GCA_900554615.1 uncultured Mycoplasmatota bacterium
GTTAACTTTAGTAATTCTTTCTCTATTCATAGTGAGGTCTCTCCTTTCAATTTTTTCTATAATAAGTTTAACACATCTCAAAATAATTTTCAATAAATATATTAATATTTTTATTAAAATATAATATAATGCATACAGAAAGAGAAATTATCCATATTAAAAATGTGGGTAACACCTATTGCGAAGGTGATACTCTTCAATTATGGATGTCAGAGCAACCCCCTAAGGTACTCTGACTTTTCAGTCTATTTTCTATGATTACTATGACCTAATGCTAAACACAAAGCCAAAATAATTAGAATAGTTAATGCATAGCATAAAACATATACAAGAACTAATTCCATTTAGTCAATATACTTTTAGTATATTTTTATTTATTTTTATATACATACATATGTCTATATTTAAACATAAAATAGTTTATGAGGAAGACTAGAATAGGCTTCCTCATACCACGGAAGACTTATTTTATATAAGGCTGAAGTGGCAAAAGAAAAAGAGTTATAAAACTCTTAGTAATTATCTCTATCTCTTAAGAATGGAGGAATATCTAAATCATTATCTAAATCAATATCACTAGTACCCTCTCTAAAAATATCTTCTCTTCTAGTAGAACTAAAACTATGATATAAAGGTTCACTTTGATTTTCAAATCCTGTTGCTATTACAGTAACAATAACCTCATCATTTAAGTTCTCATTAATAACTGCTCCAAATATAGTATTAATATCAGTATTAGCAGCAGTTCTTATTACTTCAGCAGCCTCTTCTACTTCATATAAAGTAAGAGATGAACCACCAGTAACATTAATAATAGCATCAGTAGCACCATTAATAGAAGTCTCTAAAAGCGGTGAAGACACAGCCTGTTTAGCAGCATCTGTTGCTCTATTCTCCCCAGTACCAACACCTATTCCTATTAAGGCATTTCCTCTATCTTTCATTACGGCTTTAACATCCGCAAAGTCTAGGTTTACTAAACCAGATACAGCAATTAAATCTGATATAGATTGTACACCTCTATGAAGTACATTATCTACTTCTCTAAATGCTTCAAGCATAGGAGTACTCTTATCAATTAGTTCTCTTAATCTATCATTAGGAATAACTATTAAAGTATCTACATGTTTCTTTAATTCATCAAGTCCTGATACAGCTTGACTCATTCTTTTCTTTCCTTCAAAACTAAATGGCTTTGTAACTATACCTACAGTTAAAGCACCTAAATCTTGACTAATCTCAGCGATAACAGGAGCAGCACCAGTACCAGTTCCTCCACCCATACCACAAGTTACAAATACCATATCTGCACCCTTAATTGCTTCTTCTATCTCACCTTTTGATTCAAGAGCAGCCTCTCTACCTATCTCAGGATTAGCCCCTGCTCCTAAACCATCTGTTAATTCTCTACCAATTTGTAATTTAATTGGAGCAAGAGAATTATTTAAAACTTGAAGGTCAGTATTAGCAACTATAAACTCAACACCCTTAAGTCCTGATTCTATCATTCTGTTTACAGCGTTACAACCGCCACCACCTACTCCTATTACTTTTATTTTTGCTAACTGATCCATTTCTAAACCAAACATATTATTCATTTCTTAATCCTCCTTAGTTCCAATAAAGTTTCCAAATATTTTGGTAATACTAGCCTTTCCCCTTATATTCTTATTATTTGGATTTATCAGTAACTCCTCGTCTTGCTCATCAATACTAGAATACTCTCTTCCTCTAACTTCCATTTTATCAATAAAATACTTTATCATCCCAATTGAAGTCGTATACTTGTTATTTCTGGCTCCAAGAGTATCTTCTGTATATATTATAACATCTTTTCCAAGAATTTCATAGACTAAATTCTTAAATGCTCTTATTTCGGTTAATCCTCCTGTTATTACTATATAAGAAATATTTTGTTTTGTCAATAGTAATATTTGCTTCTGGGCTAGTTTAAGTAATTCTGCTAATCTATCCATAACTATTTCTGTTACTTCGATTTGATTTAAATTAATTACTTCTCCTGCTGTATTCTTAACCTCATAAACATCATTTAGTGCTATAAATCTCTTATGACTAGATGCAAACCTCTCTTTTATTTCTCTTGCATCAAATATACTTATATTAAACATATAGGCTAAGTCTTTATCTATATTAATACCACCTAATTGAATTATCTCTGTATTCATAAGTTTACCTCTATTAAATACAGATACATTCATTGTCTCATGCCCTATATTAATTATTGCTCCTACTCTTTTATCTAAAGAATCATTCTTTACTTCAAAGTAGTCTCCTAGTGATGATATAGTAATATCAACTACTTCTAATCCTGCTCCTTCCATAACTGATAATACTGAATATATATTCTTTTTAGGAGCAGTTACCATTATTCCTTTCATTTCTAATTTATTACCAGCCTTGCCTACGACTTTTTCTTCTCTTTCTCCATCTATAAAAAAGGCTATTGGAATAACTGTAACTAATTCATAATCTTGTTCTATTTTTGAATATACTGATGTCTTTATTATATTATTTACATTATCAGTAGTTATTATATCCTCAGTAATATTTATTTCCCCAGTTACAAACATGAACTTTGAATTATAACTAGGTACTCCTACTATTACTTTCTTTATATTTATACCAAGATTATTATTTATTTCTTTTATTCCATCTTTAATAGAGTTAATGGCTAAATTAGGATCAACAATTAAACCTTTTCTTATTCCTTTTGATTTCTCTTCGTGGGCACAAAGAATATTTAACTTATCTTTATAATACTCTCCTACTACGAATTTAATTGTATCAGATCCAATATCAATAGCAGTATATATTTTCTTCACGATATCGACTCTCCCTAAAATGATACAACTTAATTATATCAAAAAATAAGTAAAATGTATATATTTTTTATTTAGTTTAATTTAATTTTTTTCTTTTTATGTATATTCTATATACATAAACACAAGAATAATCTAATTATTTAGACTATTCTTGTAATTGATATGGATTACTACTTGTACCAAACCCACCTTTTAATTTAGTTAATGTCTTTAAATTAAGTACTGGAAATATTGCTTTTGCAGCATATGTGTTTGTAGTAGATGAATTTCCATTTGAAGAAATATACCAAGCATTAGTTTTTGAAGAATTACTAGTAGTACTAATACCAAGAGTCCAAGTATCAGATGTAATTACACTATGCATCCAGTTATTTGATGTGCAAGCTGATCCTGTATAGCTACTATGTCCTGAAGCATATGAACACTTACTAAGGTCTATGGCATAACTATAATCTGATAAATTAAGAAGTGCTATTTTCCCTATCCATTTTGATAAATATGATGAATTAGTACTTTCTTCTTCAATATAAATATCATTAGCATATAAATATGTTCCAGATGTTCCATAGCCTATTCTCCAAGTAGACTCTGATATCATATTTCTTGTAATATCATTTTTTAATCCTATTTTACTCATATCTAATGATTTTGAACTAGATGATGTACTAGTTGAATAATATGTAACAACACCATTACCATTATAATAACTACTATTTAATAATGTATTAACTGACGAAGTAGACCAGTCTGCATTATAAGAAGTTGATGAAGAACTCTGTGTTCTATCTCTTGCTAATTCTTCAATTGGTGTATTTTTCATTATCTTAACCTTACCATCAAATACACCTATTATTCTCCATAATTCACAAGTCTCTGCATTTTGATTAGAATAATCACTACAATTAAAATATATATAGTTATTAGCATCAGCTCCATAATACCTAATATTACCATCATTTAAAGGAGTTGATGCGTTTCCTTTTCTATCATTCATTAAATTAACTGAAGTAGCATAATTGTATTTAATACTATTATTTGATATCTCTGTTTTCTCAGCATTATCATATAAATTAACAATATGATTAATTAAATATGAATCATCAGTATTATCACTTTTTAGACTTACTCCATCTGGTATTATTTTAAATGGATTTTTATGACTTCCTAAACCTTTTTCATTAACAAGAACTTCTGTATCAAGATTAAGTACTGGAAATATTGCTTTTTCATAATATGTGTTTGTGGTTCCTGCATTTCCATTTGAAGAAATATACCAAGCCTGAGTTTTTGAATAATTAATAGCAGTACTAATACCAAGAGTCCAAGTATCAGATGTAATTACACTATGCATCCAGTTATTTGATGTGCAAGCTGATCCTGTATAGCTACTATGTCCTGAAGCATATGAACACTTACTAAGGTCTATGGCATAACTATAATCTGATAAATTAAGAAGTGCTATTTTCCCTATCCATTTTGATAAATATGATGAATTAGTACTTTCTTCTTCAATATAAATATCATTAGCATATAAATATGTTCCAGATGTTCCATAGCCTATTCTCCAAGTAGACTCTGATATCATATTTCTTGTAATATCATTTTTTAATCCTATTTTACTCATATCTAATGATTTTGAACTAGATGATGTACTAGTTGAATAATATGTAACAACACCATTACCATTATAATAACTACTATTTAATAATGTATTAACTGACGAAGTAGACCAGTCTGCATTATAAGAAGTTGATGAAGAACTCTGTGTTCTATCTCTTGCTAATTCTTCAATTGGTGTATTTTTCATTATCTTAACCTTACCATCAAATACACCTATTATTCTCCATAATTCACAAGTCTCTGCATTTTGATTAGAATAATCACTACAATTAAAATATATATAATTATTAGCATCAGATCCATAATATCTAATATTACCACCATCTAAAGATGTAGTAGTTCCTCCTAATCTATCATTCATTAAATTAACTGAGGTAGCATAATTATATGTAATACTATTATTAGTTACTGTTGTTTTAGTACTATCATTATATAAACTAGTTATATGTTCTAGTAGGTTTTTACCAAAAACAAGCTCTGTATTTGGTACCATAGTCATACTACTTGATAATACTACATTACTAGTACTTGATGATACTCCTAGTGTTACTGTAGTACTACTAGTAGAATTATTTTTTATTTGAATATATACTTTTTTAGTCTCTCCACTTGCTATTGTACTAGATGAAGGACTACTATCTGAATTTGATAATTTAGTTCCCATTTCTATATCACTAGCAGAAGTTATATACCATACACTATAGTTTAATTTAGAATTACTAGTATTATTAATAGTAAGGGGAATTTCTTTATTACCTCCTGCTGCTACTTCTACATCGAATGTTTCAATAATATCACTTTCGCTAGTTAATGTCGTACTAAGAGATATTGGATTATCTATCTCAATACTAGTAGTAAACATAGCATAAGTAGATCCTATTCCTAGTCCTATTAAACCTCCTACTACTATTGCTATTAAGTATAATGTTTTTACTTTAATCTTTTTCATATCAATTACCTCCAATACAAAAAGACTATGAAAAATATCTAGTATTTCTACTAGTTATTTCATAGTCTTTATTTATAATTAAATTGCTTGTAAAGCCTTTATTTATAAAACTTGATGAATACCCCCCCCCCCGAACAGATTAT
>USIB01000084.1 GCA_900554615.1 uncultured Mycoplasmatota bacterium
GTAGGAGTATCTGGAGTAAATATAGGTATAAATAGTAATTGTAGTATAGAAGGATTTGGCTCTATATATTTAAATGTAACTAATATATCAGATGTATTTACAACAGGAGATAGTAAAGGTGCCCTTAAGTATGCAGTACTTAAAAATACTAGTACTATAGCTAATCCAACTAATATAAATACAACATCTTTACTTAATCAATCATTTGATATAGTAGCAATAGGTAGTATTACTAGTAATGATAAAAAGTTATTATATCGAACAGAGTTATCTAATACAGAACTATATAAATATATAATAGTGGTCTATGTAGATAACAATCTAGCTGGTAACAATGTAACTAAAGGAACATTTGCTGGTAATATAAGTTCTGATGCTAGTCAATTAGTTGATACTCCAGATTATTGTTTTGCTAGTAATTATAATACTAGTAATATGGCAGCTTCAATAGTTAGTTATAATTGTTCTGAAAATAATAAAGGTGGTTATGAGCCAATTACTGATGTTATTAAAATACCTAGTTATATTAAGGGTGTTAAAGATATTACCTTAAAAAACAATCCAACAGAAGAGGCTAGAAAAACTTGTGCAAATTGGTTGCCATCCTATGCAAACGCAGGTGGGTTAAGTTTTACAGGTGAACAAGCAACAACAATATGTAACGATGGCTCTGTTAATGGAATAACATTAGAAGTACTATTAAATGAGTACAAAGAACAACTTAAGAATGAAGTGTTTATATATTCTGGAATGTTTGATATAACTTATGATGATAATACTAAATATAAAGTGACTTCAATAAAAGGTTATGCTTATGATGACCTTGCCTTCGATTACATTGATGCGGACATAGTAATATTACCAAGTACATTAACATCAATAGAACATCAAACTTTTTATGAAGGAAAATTTAATTATATAACGATACCGAGTTCAGTTACAACTATAGGGCCTGGTGCTTTAAGTTTAACTCATAACTTAAGAATGATATATAATAAAACAGGTAAATCGTTTGACTGGTGCGATGTATTTCAATATTATCCATGTTCTATTGATACTTCTGATGGAGGAATAACAGGAGTAGTTACACTTGGTAATAGTTCAGAGGATACTAAAAGTATTATTATTACTAATTAGAAAAGAATATATGAGTATTCTTTTTACTATAGTATTACCTAATCTAGAAAATATTTCATTCTGCATATAATACACAAAACAAATAAAAAGTATATCTTTTTTTAAATAATTTTGATATAATGTAGTAGGAAAAGTGATATTGGAGAGTAATAATATCAGTAGGTGGAAATAGTGAGATACTATATATAGGAACTACAGATAGAATGGAGAAAGGTTTGAAAATATTAAAAATCGCACTCCCCTAGAATTAATTCGTGAGTTAGTTTTTTCCTTTTTTGTTTCTAAAAATATTTACATAGATGTTAATACATTGTATGATAGTTTTGGGGGTTAGAATAAATAGATTATTTATATGTAGGGTAGGAACTATTCGAGTTTATGTCTCTTTACATTAATAATGGTATTATTAAATGGAGAAAATTCTAATAGTGATATTAGAAGCATGTGATTTTAAATTATGTGAGGTTCACGACAATATATTATAATGGAAGTAATTCATTACTATGGATATATGCTATCTATGGAAGTGATTCTGATATTAAGTTTGTAACAGGTACAGTATATAGTTATACTAGGTTTGATACTGCATATAATGAAGTACTTATAACTATAGGAAAGTAAGAAAATACGAGAGTATCTTCTTTTTATCTGTATATCTCTAAGTTAGAAAGTACTTCACTGTGAATATAATAGACAGAAAATAATAAAAATAAAATTAGATGATAAAAAGTCTAATTTTTTTGTTATAATAGATATGAAGGGAAAAATAGTAATGCAAAGATATTTTATAAAGAATAAAGAATTAAAATTAGAAGAATCAGATATAAGACATATAAAGAAAGTAATGAGAATGAATATAAATGATTTAATAGAAATTGTATATAATAATAAATTATATATATATAGAATAGATAATTTAGAGCCATTTGAAATAAGTTTAGTTGAAGAAGTAGAAGAATCTAATTATAAACATATTAATCTTACAGTAGCAGTAGCCTTAGTAAAAGAACAAAAAATGGATTTAATATTACAGAAATTAACTGAACTTGGAGTAAGTAAAATAATACCAGTAAGTATGGAGAGAAGTATAGTAAAATTAGATAAAGATAGATTTAATAAAAAGAAAGCAAGATGGGAAAGTATATGTAAAGAAGCAAGTGAGCAATCTAAAAGAACTAATATACCAGTAATAGAAGATATAATGAGTATAAAAGATTTAACAAAATTAGATTATGATATTAAATTGGTAGCCTCTACTAAAGAAAAAGAAAAACTATTAAATTACTATTTACAAAGTATAGATGATTGTGCTAAAATTATAATGGTGATAGGGCCAGAAGGTGGAATTAGCCTTAAAGAAGAAGATATTTTATTAAATAATGGATATAAGGGAGTATCCTTTGGTAATTTAATATTTAGAGTAGAAACAGCGGCAATATATGTTGCCTCAATATTTAATTTTTATAGTAGTATGAGGTGTAATAATGATAAGTTCAATAAGTAGTTTTTATAACAATTTATCTAATGATGGTTTATTTTTCTTTTGGATTGTTGTCTTTTTATTTGTATTTTTAATAATTTTAACGATTGTATTAATAATAAAGAATAAAAAACTAATTAAAACTTTAAAAGAAGATAGTGTAGTAGTTAATGATAATGATATTATTAATACTAATACTGATAATAGTAATAATAATATTTCTATAGTAGAAAATCAAGATAGAGATTATCCTGAAGTAGATAATATAAATAATAAAGAAAGTATTAAGGAAGAAGTTAAAAAAGAAATAGAAGTAAAAGAAGAAGTAAACAAAGATAATGGATTATATCAAAAGAATGTTTTAAGAGAAATGTCTATGAAAAGTCCTACTTCTCCTATTAACATAGAGAAGAGAGAAGAGTATGTAAAGAAAGAAGATTTAAGTAATTTTGATTTTAATAAATATGATAATGGTCTTGGTATGCAAGTAGAATCTTCTGATGTATCTCCTCTTGAAGAAATGGAAGATTATTATGAAGTTAATGATAATATGAAGTTTGCTAGTGAAATAGTAGAGAGAATGAATGAAGAGATATCTCCTTCTAATATAGAACTTACTGAGTTTGAGAAGAAGCAAGAAGAGGAAGCCATAATAAGTTATGATGAACTTTTGAAGGTTAAAGATAAGATATATAATATAACTGATGATGAAGAAACTGATGAGTTTATTGATGAATTAAAAAGTTTTAGAATAGATTTAAGATAAGTATAGAAATATACTTATTTTTTGACATTTATTTTACCTAAGTAGAAGTATACTTAAGTAAAGGTGATAAAAGTGAAGAATAAAATGAAACTTAAAAATACTGGTAAGAGAAGAATTAGAAAATCTATTTTTTATATATTTATAATATATTTAATATTTTCTATAACATTTTATTATTCATTAAGAAATAGTACTTCGATTAACAATACTAAGTTTATTAACTTTTTACTTAGTGGTGGTAATAGTCATATGTTAAGTGATTATAAATTAATAGATATTGTGAATACTAGTACTAATTTTTTGTTTAATATTGATATTAAAAATCCTAGTAGTATTTTGGATAAGGGTATATTGATGTATGGTAATAATGAAAAGATATTAGAAGTAGTTCATAATGATGACTATAGTAATTTAGAAGAACTTAAAAAAATAAGTTCATATATTGAAGACCCTAATCCTATTGATATTGATAATCCTTTAGTATATATTTATAATTCACATCAATTAGAGAATTATAGTAGTACTAATCTTGATATATATGGTATTACTCCTAATGTATTAATGGCCTCCTACTTACTGAAAGAAAAACTTAATAATAAGGGGATTTCTACTATAGTAGAAGATACTAATATGACGGATTTTTTAAATCTTAATAACTGGAATCATGCTAATAGTTATAAGGCTTCTAGAATATTTATATTGGATAAAAAGAATAAGTATAATTCTCTTAAATATTTTATAGATATTCATAGGGATTCTGTTAAAAATACTACTAGTGTGATAGAGGGTAAAAGATATGCTAAGATTCTCTTTGTTGTTGGGCTAGAACATGATAATTATAAGGCTAACTTAGATAGTGCGAATAAATTAAATGAACTAGCAAATAAGTATTATCCTAATCTTTCAAGAGGTATATATAAGAAAGAAGGTCCTGGAGTTGATGGGGTATATAATCAAGATATTAGTTCTAATTCTATTCTTATTGAACTAGGTGGAATTGATAATAATATTGATGAGGTATTAAATACTACTGAAGCAATTTCTAACATATTATATTATTATATAAAGGGGTGAGAATATGAATAAAAAAAAGATATTTAAGTTTGTATTTTTCTGTTTATTTATTTCTTTTGTAATAAGTTATGTAATTGAAAAGACTGGTTATTATGAATATAATCTTCAAAATAAAATGATAATGACAAATGAGGCTATGGAGAGGTTTGAAAAAGATGTTAAAGAGGGAAAAGATGTAAGGCGAGAAGATTATTTGGTTAGTACAGAAAAGGATTATACAAGTACATTAACTAAAGGTACAAATAAGGTATCTTTAAAAGTTAATAGTCTTCTTAAAAGTGCAGTAGAGGGTGTATTTAAGGTGATAGGAAGTTTTGTTGAGGATTAATTATGGTAAGATTAATAAATCTTGCTTTTTTTAATTGACATGGTGTTGTTCCTATGCTATTATAGACGATAAGACAATGATAAAAGAGTTACTATTTTATTAGATGTGAAAGGATGATTAAATGAATGAAATAATAGTAAAAGACAATATAAAAATAGAGAATTTAATTTATGAAATAAGAGGTAAACAAGTAATGTTAGATTCTGACTTAGCTATGTTATATGGTTGCAAGAATGGAACTAAATCACTTAATTTAGCAGTTAAAAGACATATAAATAGATTTCCAGAAAGATTTATGTTTCAATTAACAAAAGAAGAATATTCTTCTATTTATTCAAGGTTTCAATTTGAAACCTTGAATAAAAACAATCAAAAACAAGGACTTAATATTAAATATTTACCTTATGTATTTACTGAGCAAGGTGTTGCTATGTTAAGTGCTATATTAAAAACTGATGTTGCAGAAGAAATAAGTATAAAAATAATGGATGCCTTTGTAGCGATGAAAAAGATAATAAATACTTCACTAATAGAACAAAAATATATAAATAGTTTAGTATTAGAACATGATAATGAAATAAGATTATTACAAGAATCATTTAATAAACTAAGTGCTAAAGAGAAAATTAATCATATTTTCTATGATGGACAAATATATGATGCTTATTCTTTACTTATAGATATATTAAATAAAGCAAAGAAAGAAATAATTATAATAG
>USIB01000085.1 GCA_900554615.1 uncultured Mycoplasmatota bacterium
TAAGTGCTTTAACTAAATGAGTATATTCTAAACATTTAACAGTAAGTTCACCAGTCTTAGTCTTCATAACCTTACCAGTAACACCAACAATATCACCAATATCTGCTGTTTTAAATAGATTATAAACATCTTCTCCTACATCATTAACAGAAATATAAACTTGCATCTTTCCAGCCTTATCCTGAATACTAAAGAATGATGCTTTTCCCATCTTTCTAATAAACATAATTCTACCAGCAATAGTAACCTTATCTTCTAAGTTTTCTAATTCATCATGCTCATAATTACTATACTGATTTCTAATATCTTCTGAAGAATGAGTCCTATCAAATCTATGACCAAACGGATCCATCCCCATTTCTCTTATTCTATTTGCTTTTTCAATTCTAACTAATTCTTGATCAGTTCTTTCCATAATTATCTTTCCTCTCCTATTACATTAGTTTTAGCAATAATGTCATGAAGTCCTCTACCATCTTTTTTATATAACATCATTAAAACAGTAATAACAATAAACATACACTCTATAATTGATATAACACTAACGCTATAACTAAAATCATTCATACTTAAAAAATTAATAGTAACAATACTATATAAAGAAGTAATAATACCATATATAAATAAACTTCTAACTAACATATTCCATATGCTAGGTTTATCTCCATCATTATTAACAACTTTAATCTTACATATTTTCTTACCAAAAGTTTGACCTTTATTAAAGTAAGCAAAAACAACATAGTAGCCAATAAATACAACAACAGTTGCAATATTGGCGGGAAGTTTCCGTTTACTAAGCTCATAGTTAAGTGGAATAATCTTCTCACTATATTCATCAATAGTAATATCGCCACTTCTATATTGATTAGTTAAATCATTAATTTTATCACTAACATCATTATTAATATTCATACTAGCAGTAATAGCCACTAAAGCCAGCATAATAATAATATAATCAATAATATAAGCAGAAATTCTTTTAAAAAAACTTGCTTTCATAATAATCACCTGTACCTATATTATATACTATTTTTAATTTTTTTCAAATAGTTATTTAATATTTTTTCAATCTCTTCCCTACTATTTGCCTTAAATATATCTTTTTTTATTTCTACGCTACCATTAATCCCCTTCAAATACCAAGCAATATGACTTCTCATTTCCAATACCATAGTTCTTTCAGATTTAGTTTTTATTAAATAATCCATATGATGAAAACACATATTAATCTTATCCTCATAAGTAGGTTTAGAAATAATTTCACCATTATCAAAATAAGAAACAATCTCTCTAATAATCCAAGGATTTCCAAGAGCAGCCCTACCTATGATAATAGCATCACACCCAGTATAAGAAAACATCATTTTTGCACTATTAATATCTTTTATATCACCATTACCAACAACAGGAATACTTACATTTTTCTTAACTTCCCTTATAATATCTAAATTAACATTTCCAGAATAACCTTGACTCCTAGTTCTACCATGAACACAAATCATACTTGCACCTGCTTTTTCGATTATTTTAGCAATCTCAACAGCATTAATACTATTATTATCCCAACCACTTCTAATCTTAACAGTAACAGGTACATTAACGCTATCAACAACAGCCTTAACAATATCATAAACCTTATTAGGCTCTTTAAGTAAAGCCGAACCGGCACCAGACTTAATAGCAACCTTAGGTACAGGACATCCCATATTAATATCAATAATCTTTGCAGCATATTCATTAACTAAAATAGAAGCAGCATTTGCCATAACACGAGGATCAGATCCAAATATTTGAATACCAACTGGAACATTAATATCTTCAATACCATTTAACATATCAAAAGTTTTTTTATTTCTTCTAACAATAGCTTCAGCACTCATAAGTTCGGTGACCATATAACCTACTCCCATTTCTTCACATATTTTCATATATGCTGGATTAGATACACCAGCCATAGGAGCCAAAAAAACATTGTTCTTAACAATAACATTACCAATTTTAAACATAAAATAAATCACCCACACTTAAGTATTTTATCATACTATATAAAAAAATAAAAGAAAAAATTAAGTATTTTTACTACTTAATAATATTTAAAAAATCATATAGAAAACTGCATACTAAATATGATAAAGAAAACATAACTAAAATATAAAATATTTTTGCTTGCAAAACCTTATTTTTTTTAAAAATAGAACTAAAATTAACACTATCTAAAGAAAAAACAACAAAAGGAATAACAAATAAATATAATATAAATTTATTCATTTTCTATTTCCTTAATCATATTATTTCTTCTAACATATTTACTAACATTAGAAAAAGGTGTATCTATAAAATTATTAATAATCTTTTTCATAAGTTCAAAATCAACTTCCTCACTCATAGCAATAACATTAGCATTATTGTGACTTTTACATAAAATTGCCTCACTCTCATTAGACACTTTAGCACAATATACACCTTTCATTTTATTTAATACAATACTCATCCCAATACCAGTACCACAAATAGCAATACCAAGGTCAACTTCATTATTTTGAATAGCTTCACCTAACTTCTTAGCATATAAAGGAAAATCAACAGACTCATCACTATTAGTACCAAAGTCAACAACATAAATATCATTTTCATCTAAATATTCAATAATTTTTTCCTTAGCAAAGTATCCTCTATGATCACTAGCAATACCAATTTTAATATTCATACAAATCATCCTCTCATAAACAATTATAAACAAAAAAAGAAAGAATTAAAATATAATTCAATCTTTTTTACATATATTTTACATATTTTATATCAATCTATTGCCTCTCTAACATATACAAATTATCAAGTAAAATACCAGTACCCTCTGCCACGCAAGTAAGAGGAGATTCTGCTGTAAAAACAGGAACCTTTAATTCTTGACTAAGAATTTGAGAAAATCCATCAACAAGTGCTCCACCACCTGTAAGAACTATTCCCTTATCAATAATATCAGCAGAAAGTTCAGGAGGAGTTTGTTCAAGTATACCCTTAACAGCATGAATAATAGTATAAACACTTTCTCTTAATGCTTCTTCCACTTCATCACTAGTTAAAGTAATAGTATGAGGAAGACCAGTAACTAAATCTCTACCTCTAACCTCCATCTTCTCATTTCTAAATCCAGGAAAAACAGTACCAATAGTAATCTTAATATCCTCTGCTGTTCTTTCACCAACTAAAAGTTTATATTTATCCTTAATATATTTAACAATATCATTATCAAAAGCATTACCTGCTATCCTAATAGAAGCACTATTAACAATACCGCCTAAAGATAAAATAGCAATATCTGTAGTACCCCCACCAATATCAATAACCATATTACCACTAGGTTTAGAAATATCCATTCCAGCGCCAATAGCAGCAACTTTAGGTTCTTCCTCCAAGAACACTTTCTTAGCACCAGTTCTTTCTGCAGCCTCTTTTATAGCGTTTTTCTCAACTTGAGTTATATTAGAAGGACAACAAATAAGAATCCTAGGTCTAGAAAAAAAACTCTTACCATTAACTTTTTTAATAAAATAGTTAAGCATAACCTCAGTAGTATCATAATCTGCTATTACACCATCTTTCATAGGTTTAATAGCCTTAACCTTTCCAGGAGTTCTCCCTAGCATTTCATGTGCCTCAGATCCAACTGCTAAAGGTTTTTTAGTATCAGCATCAATGGCAACCACAGATGGTTCATTTAAAACAATACCCTGACCCTTAATATAGATAAGTACATTAGCAGTTCCTAAGTCAATACCAATATCTTTGTTAAACATAAAATCACCATCCTTATTTCCATTGTATCACAATTTACAAGTTTTTAATAGAACTATTTACATTTTTTTAACCAAAAATTTCCTTTTTGTAGACTCACCACCCCTAATGTGTTTAATATCAGCATGATATTTTAATACACTTGACACTTTATCATATAAACTTTTGTCAATCAAAGAAAGTCTATCACTCAAATCTTTATGTACAGTACTTTTAGATACACCAAAAACATAAGAAATCTCTCTAATTGTTTTATTAGTTAAAATAATATAATTAGCCTCATCAATTATTCTATTATATATTCTACTATTCATATATTCACCCAAATAATTATATTAATAAAAGAATATATTTATGTAAAAAAAGGCAAATAGCCTAAAGTTAATCTAAAGATTTATTATAATATTCTTCTGGATTAACAATCTTACCTTTATGGTATAACTCAAAATGTAAATGATTTCCCATATCTTTTTCAATATTAGATAACCCACTTTTAGCAATAATTTGTCCTTGAATTACATTATCATCTTTACTAACTGTAACATCAGATAAACTCTGATACACACTTATTAAATCATTATTATGTCTAATTTGAACAGTAGTTCCCATAATATCATTATCTTCAACAGATATAACAGTACCATCTAAAACACTAATAACATCAAAAACTTTTTCACCAGCATAATCTATACCAGAGTTTTGCATATAAGTATTTTCATAAAAAATAATAGATTTTTCTTGACTAGCACTATCAGAAGTATAATCATAAAAAGATTTAGCCAAAACAACACTACTATCAAGAAAAGGTCTAACAATAACGTTATTAGTATTAACAACAGGAATATCCCTATTAGATCCCTCTAATATCTCACCATCTACATACTTAACATTATTATCCTTTCTAGAAAATAACATATTATTAGTAATTTTACCTACAAAAAACATACTAATAAGAAACATAATTACAAGTGCACCATATATTACAGGTACAAAAAATGATTTAACTCTTCTATTATTCATACTTTTCACCTCTAATATAATTGTTTCCTAAAATATAAATAATATACATTAATTTTCCATTTTTTTAATATTAGTACCAGAATAATAATATTTTAAAATATCTTGATATCCATATCCTTCTTTAGCCATCCCAAGTGCACCATACTGACTCATACCAACACCATGACCATATCCAACAGTAGAAATAATAATATTATTACCTTCTTTCTTTAAAGAAAAATCAGTAGATTTAAGACCAAGTTTATTATATAGGCTCTTACCAGTAAATTCTCTATTATTAATACTAAGAGAAATAATTCTATTAGTACTACTTCTTTTTAAAACTTTAAAAGAAAAATTATCAGAATAAGGTAAACCTATTTTCTCATAAAAATCATTAATATTCATTGAAGATGTACTTCTAAAAGCACTACTAGTATCTTCATCCCAAGCTGATTTAACACTTTTCAAATATGGTAAGTCAACATCAAAAACAAGTGAAGCAGTTTCCGTATAACCATTACTAGTAGAAAAAAACAAAGCATCAATAAC
>USIB01000086.1 GCA_900554615.1 uncultured Mycoplasmatota bacterium
TGGTATGAGTATTGCTTTAAATAAAATGAAAGGAATATATTGTGCTAAAGTTAGTAAAGAAAGTGAAGCAGTTTTATCTAAAGCCCATAATAATGCTAATGTAATAGCCATATCTGAAGAAACAGATAAAGACTTAATGTTAAGTATTATCGATAAATTTGTTAGTACCCCATTTTCTAATATTGATCGATATATAAATAGAAATAATAAAATAAAGGATATCGAAAATAATGGCTAAATTAATACTTTACTTAATGATAATACCACTAACTGTATGGACCTCTGATAGTCTAAATATTAGTGGTATATTTAAAAAGAATAAAGTTTTACAAGCTAGAATATTTTATATTATGTTAATACTTATTATCTCTTATCTCTTAGTAGAATTTCTCTATGACTTTCTACATATCTTAGGATAATGAACTATTCGACAAATAATAACAAAAATATATTAATATAAGGAATAAAATATTATTAGGAAGTGATATAGTGAAAAAAATAATAATCTTCACCCTAATAATTATAATTATCCCTTTTTTTATTATTGCTATATATAATCTAAATAAAGTAGAAGAAATAGAATTAAATTATATTAATAATACCACTATTAGAGTTAAAAGACTAAAAACTGATACTATTGAAGCCATTCCCCTAGAGTCATATATTGTTGGAGTTCTAGCGGGTGAAATGCCTATCTATTTTGAAAAAGAAGCTCTAAAAGCTCAAGCTGTTGCCTCTAGATCGTATGCTATTAAAAGAATTGAATATAATAAAGATAAAGACTATGATGTCGTAGACAGTATAATGAATCAAGTATATCTAGATGAAGACTATCTAAAAGAAGCTTGGGGCAATAACTATGTCGTAAATATTAATAAATTAAGAAGTGCAGTTAATGAAACAATTGATGAATGCTTAACATATGACGATAAAGTAATCGACGCATTATTCTTCTCAACTAGTAATGGTTATACTGAAGATGCTGACTTAGTTTTTAACCTTAATCTTCCATATCTAAAAAGCGTTGAAAGTAAATGGGATGAAAAAGAATCAAGTGCTTTTTCTACTACCACCGTAATTCCATTAAATAAATTTTATGAAAAATTAAATTTAAAATATAATAAAGAACTAAAAGTAGAAATAATTAAAAGAAGTCCTACTAACAGAGTATTAGAACTAAAAATTAATAATCAAAAGTTTACCGGTAAAGACTTATATAATAGCCTATCTCTACGCTCAACTGACTTTATTATTACTCAAATAGGTACTAATGTATTTATTGATATGAAAGGATATGGTCATGGTGTTGGTATGAGTCAATATGGTGCACTAGGTATGGCTAAAGAAGGCTATAGTTATAAAGATATTTTAAGTCATTATTATCAAAATACTACTATAAAAAAATATAATAATTAAAAAAATAGTATAATTTCTCTATTTTAGTAAAAACTTAAAATAGAGGTGAAAGAAATGATAAAAAGAAAATTAAAAAGTTTTGTAGTTCCCGCAATATATAGTGTAGCTATTGTTATCTCAATATTTAGTATGTACTTAGTTAAAAATATCTTTACTAAAAATATGGATAGTAATAAAAATGAAGTAAAATATGTTGATAATGAAATAACCGGTGTTGATACAGCAATACCTGTTATTAGTACTAGTACTAGCATAATTAAACCATATACTAATAATGATGTAAAAATAGTTAATAACTTTTATAATTATCAAGGGGATGCTGAAAGTCAACAAAACTCTATTCTTTACTATGAAAATACTTATATGCAAAACTCTGGTGTAGATTATGCTATGGATAGTGAATTTGATGTTGTATCTATCTTAGATGGTACTGTTATTAAAGTTGAAGAAAATGATATTCTAGGAGTTATTGTTGAAATAAGACACACTAATGACTTAATAAGTATCTATCAAAGTTTAAAAGATGTCTCAGTTAAAGTAGATGATAAAGTTGTTCAAGGACAAATAATTGCTAAAAGTGGAACTTCTAATATTAATACTTCTCTAACTAATCATTTACATTTTGAACTATATCATAAAGGAATGATAGTTAACCCAGAAGACTATTATAATAAATTATTAGGAGATTTATAGGCATTATCTGCCTTTTTTAATATAATGACTTGGCACAATAAATAAATATTTATAAAAACGCTAGATTTAATAGGAAAAATTAACAAAATATGGTAAAATATACGAAGGAAGGTGATATTATGTTCAACAAGGATATTGGTATTGATTTGGGAACAGCAAACGTATTAATTTATATAAAAGGGCAAGGCATAGTATTAAATGAGCCATCAGTCGTTGCTATGGATTCAGATACTAAAAAAGTATTAGCAGTTGGAAGTGAAGCTAGAGAAATGCTAGGCCGAACACCAGGTAAAGTAAAAGCTATTAAACCAATGAAAGACGGTGTAATAGCAGACTTTGAAACAACTGACGTTATGCTAAACTATTTTATAAAAAAAGTAAATGGAAAAAGTTTCTTTTCAAGACCAAGAATTTTAATATGCTGTCCATCAAATATTACCCAAGTAGAAAAAAATGCTATTAAAGAAGCTGCTGAAAGAACCGGTGCTAAAAAAGTATTCCTAGAAGAAGAACCTAAAGTAGCCGCTATTGGAGCTGGTATGGATATATCTAAACCAAGTGGTAATATGGTTATTGATATTGGTGGTGGAACAACTGATATTGCTATATTATCTTTAGGAGGTATTGTAAATAGTGCTTCCATTAGAATAGCCGGTAATGCATTTGATAATGATATAATAAAATATATTAAAGATAAATATAAACTATTAGTAGGAGAAAGAACAGCGGAAGAAATAAAAATAAATATTGGTACAGTATTTCCTGGTAATAGAAATGAAAAAATGGAAGTACGTGGTAGAGACCTAGTAACCGGACTTCCTCATAGTATAACTCTAACTTCAGATGAAGTAGAAGAAGGTTTAAGAGAAAGCGTTTATACTATTATTCATGCCGCTAAAGGAATATTAGAACAAACTCCTCCAGAATTATCTGCCGATATTATTGATAAAGGTATAGTTTTAACCGGTGGTGGATCACTCGTTGATGGCTTTAACCAATTACTAGCTCAAGAACTAAAAGTACCAGTATTTACTGCTGAAAGTCCACTTACATGTGTTGCCGAAGGGACCGGAGTATTACTAGATAATTTATATATGTTAAATAGATAAAAGAAAAGACCACGAACATGGCCTTTTTATTATGTCTTATTTTATAAAGTTATTTTGTTTAAGTTTACTAACAATCTTTTCTTCTGTAGCTTCTCCAACAATTCTATTAGCTCTTGTACTTTCTGTACCACCTTTAATAAATAAAGTTGAAGGAGTATCAGAATAAGATACATATTTCTTTAATTCTTCTGTCTCTTTATCATTAAGTAAGTCAACATCTATATAGTATGTCTTAATTTTGTACTTTTTAGATACACTTCTTAAAACAGGCTTATAACTAATACAATGAGCACAAGTAGTTTGACTAATTACTAAAACAAAGTCATCTTTATTATTAAACTTTTTCATAACATCATCATATTTTAATTCAAACAATCCATACTTGCTACTATTACCATTAACAAATAATAAAATACCAAGTATTATCACTAACATAATTGTACATATAATTATTAAATTCTTCTTCATAATATCACCTACATACAATGATAACACATAATTAGCAAAATTGCGTAAATTTTTAGACTAAATTCCGTTTTTTTAATGGAATTTAGTTTTTTTAGATTTATTTCCGTTTTTATATTATTAAACGGAAATAAACTTGATAAAAGATGCTGTTTTGATTAATATTTATATAAATTGTTCCACGACGAAAATACGGAGGTTATTTCCGTTTTTTAAACTTATTTCCGTTTCTTTGTAGTATTTATTTTGATAATAACAAATAAAGATGAACTTTATTTGAATAAATATTTTAAATAGTAATTATTGTCAATGGTCAAGATGAACTCACTAGCGTTCGCCATTGACAATATCAAAAATTTTATTAAAGGTATCTTCTCCATATATTGTAATAAATGCATCTTTTGGAGTATAACCATCTAGGGATTTAATTGGTGTATTTAGCAATGTTATATTGTGTTTTCTTACTGTTTGTTTTGTTTGATTGTCTACAGATTTACCTTTTGGAAAAAACTTTCTTATTTGTTTGTTAATATTTTCAACATTAGGTTTTTGATTAGATACATAGGGATCACAAAAGAACAGTTTGCATCTTTCCTCACCGGTTCTTTTAGAAAAGCAAATACCATCAATGTCATTAAAACAAGGATCTCTATCTGTTAAAATAACAGGTATAAGGTCTTTAAATACATCTATTCCAATTGTTTCCTCTAAATCATCAAAGAATTTAACAACCTTTTTAGAATTTGGATTATTTATAATATCTAACAAAGTAAAGTGTACATTTGGCAAAATAAATGATAAAATATTCTTGCTATCTGATTTGATAGTACCTAAAAAGTCTAGTTGCCATACGTTACAGTTGGGATTTTTGTGAATGTATGACAAGTAGTCCAAATAAGTGTGATTACTTCTATCAATTTTATTGTTAGAGTATTCATACTTTTTATTATGTCTTCTTTTTTTATATTTAACTGCACATGGTAAATCAATTCTCTTAGTTTTTAAATAACCATTATTTATATATCTGTATAGGGTAGTAATTGATTTATTAATAACATCTTTGTTTTCTATTTTTATTTGATAAATAGATTTATTTTCATCAGTTCCTTTTTTTATTATTTCATCTAGTTTATTAAATTCATCTGAATCTGAGTCAATTCCTTTTCTAGAGTTAATAAGATTAGCGGTAGCCTTCCTTTGGGCAGTTTTTGAATCGTATATGAATTTAACATAAGGACATTTCTTATATCTGTTAGGACAATTAGTACAGACATATGGCCAACGATTTAGTTTCGGACAATTGCTTATTACTTGATCAGCATAATTGATAGGTTTTCTATTTCTTTTAACTTCCTTAGATATAGCTCTTGGGTCATAATTAATAATATTGCTTATTTCAATTAATTTTTTATTATGTGAGATGCAAGAACTTATAGTATTTCTATTATCTTCACTGATATGTTTCCATTTTTTCATTTTATATTCCTCCTTATAACTACAAAGAAACACGTAATATATTATACTATAAACAGACTTAATTCCGTTATTTTGAAAAAACGGACATCCAAATAAAAATTAACGGATTAATAAATTATACGTAAATTTTTAGACTAAATTCCGTTTTTTTAATGGAATTTAGTTTTTTTAGATT
>USIB01000087.1 GCA_900554615.1 uncultured Mycoplasmatota bacterium
AAGGAAGATGTTTATATGGATATTAATAAGGCTAATTTGATTAAGTTAGAGATTGATATTGTAAGTAAGGATATTGAGAAGAAAACATTAGAGTGGGATGAGATTACGAAGGATATGTAATCTTGGTATTATTAATTATTTGTTTATGTTACTTTTACATATAATGTTTTAGATGTGAGGTGATAATAGTGAATGATAATATTAAGGATATATTAGAAGGTCAAAGAATTAGGGAAAGACTTAGGAGGGCTGGTGTTTATCCAATGGTTGGTCCTAGAGGTCCAAAAGGGGACAAGGGTGATGGTATTAGTATACTAGGTGATTATGATAGTTATGAGGAGTTAATTAATAACCATCCTTCTGGTAATAGGGGCGACTGCTACTTAGTTGGTGGTAATTTATATGTTTGGAATAGTGAAAAATCTATTTGGGATAATGTTGGTAATATAGAGGGGCCTCCTGGGAAGAGTGAGAAGATTAGTGTTGGAAAGGTAAGTAGTGGTAGTGAGGCTACTATTATTGATAATTTTGATGGTGAAGTTCATACTTTGGATTTTGTTATTCCGAGAGGTCAAAAAGGTGATAAAGGTGACACTGGTTTAAAAGGTGATAAAGGAGAAAAAGGTGATATTGGTCCTCGGGGAGAAATGGGAGAATCTGGACCTATTGGTCCTCAAGGAAAGCAAGGTATTGCAGGTCCTCCTGGCGTAGAGGGAAAAATTGGTCCGACGGGACCGCAGGGACCTCAAGGAACACTTGGGCCTACTTCGTATAATGCTGTTTGTTTTTCTAGTTTTAAAGATACTACTAATGCTGGTACAATGACTGTTACTACTACTAGAATTATTCCAGGGAACTCTGATATTATATCTATTTCTGGTAATCAAATAAAGGTATCGAAAACTAGTGTATTTGAGGTTACTTTGTGTGGGAGAATATCAGGTGTTACTAATGATACTGGTGGTAAGTTCTATTTATATAATGCTACTACTAATGAGAAAATTAGTGATATGGAGTTTGTTCTTGATAAGGGTACTACTAGTGATATGGATTTTTCAGAAGTTAATTTTGTTGATGTTTATGCTGGGGGTAATCTTGAAATAAGAACTGAAGTTATTGGTAATGATACTGGTAATATTTCTTTTTCTATGGTTAATGTTATTCTTAAACGTTATAATTTATAAATAGGGAAATACTGATCTTTGTGGTTGGTATTTTTTTATTCACTACAAGCCTAACTTTATTAGTCTTGTTAGTGCTATTTAGAGCCAATATTTAGTATATTGTCTCTAAATAGGTATCAGCCATACTTATTATATATTAGTTATTATTATTGGATTATGAGATGAGTAATGTAAAATTGATGTAAACTATATGGTAATTTTGAATAGTCTTTGTTATAATAGTGGTTATCTAAGGAATGTGATTTATGATTGTTTATAGAGTTTGTTCTAAAAGAGAGATTTCTAGGATAGTAAGTGATAAGGGTTTTTGTGGTGTTGGTAATTATTATGATGTTAATCTAAAACTTAATACTTTTAGGTATGATGATAGTGTTAAATATTTACATTTTTATGATAGGTATGAGGATATTTTACATTCTAATGTTAGTAATGGTAGGTTTATATGTGAATATGATATTCCAAAAGAGATGTTAATTAAATATTCTGGTATAGGTTTTTATTTGGATTATATTAATTTTAGATATTTAGTTGATGTTAAGGAATATGCTATTCCTACTTTTGAACTTGTTTTTGAGAACTTAATAGGTTATAATGTTATTGAAAAAGAACTTGATTACGATGATATGATTGGTATTTCTGGTAAGATGTTAGTAAAAGATAAAATATTGGAGGAAGAAATTATGAAAGAAGAAAGAGTTATTAATTATTATGTTTTATGTAATAAACTTAAAGATGTTATTAGAACAGGATGGAAAGATTGGAAAGTAAATAGAGAGAGAATAGAAAGTGTTGCTGAACATATTTTTGGTGTTCAAATGCTGGCTATTGCTATTAAGTCGGAGTATCAGTATGATGTTGATATTATGAAAGTTATATTTATGCTTGCTATTCATGAATTGGGTGAAACTGTGATTGGTGATTTGACTCAATTTCAAATATCTAAAGAAGAAAAAGAGATTATTGAACATAAAGCAGTACATAACATATTGGGTGGTTTATTAGATGGTAATATTATTGAAGAATTATTTTTAGAGTTTGATGAACATAAAACTAAGGAGGCTATTTTTGCTTATCAATGTGATAAACTTGAATGTGATTTACAATGTAAATTATATGATGAAGAAGGGTGTGTTGATTTATTAAACCAAGAAGATAATGCTACTTTTAATAATCCTATGGTGCAAGAACTATTAAAAAATGGAAGAACTTGGTCTGAGATGTGGCTTTTATTTGGACAAAATAAATATCCTTATGATGATAATTTTATGGCTATATCTAATTATGCTATGAAGAATAAGATTAAAATACGATAAAAAATAGTTTTTATTTAGTAAAATTTTATATGTTGTCTATTTATAAATTGTTATGAGTGTCTTGAAAACTTAAGAAAAAGATATTACAATAAACAAACATTGAAGATTGTTTTATTATGTATTAAAATAAAATTAGTTTTAAACTTAATACTTTTAAATATGATAGTATGATAATGGCGTTAAGTATTTACATTTTTATGACAAGTGTGATTATATTTTATATTCTAATGTTAGTAAGGGTAAGTTTGCATGTGAATATGATATTCTAGAAGAGATGTTAATTAAATATTTTGATATAGTTTTTTATTTAGATTATATTGATTTTAGATATTTAGTTGATGTTAAGGAATATGCTATTCCTACTTTTGAACTTGTTGTTGAGTATTTATTTAGTTATAATGTTATTGAAGATGAATTTGATTACGAGGATATGATTGGCATTTCTTGTAAGATGTTAAAATTTAGATTAGGAGAATGGATATGAATAAAGATGAATTAATAGTAAAAAATATAATTAATTGTATAAAAGAGCTTGATTTAATAACTAAAGATAAAGATGAAAATTTCTTTTATAATGATACTAATGAATTTAACAGAATTATAAATCAGATTATAAAAGTCGGAGAATATTTATCGGAAATTAGTGATGAGACAAAAAGTAAATATCCAAATATTTATTGGAATGTAATTAAGGATAAAGCTGAAGATGATGAGAAAGTTGGACATGTTATGAATGTTGGTAATGTCTATGATTTATCAAGTAAAATATTAAAAGAAGAATTATATGAAAAATTAAATGAAATAGTAAGAAATTGAAATTTTAAACATTGTTATGAATAAATGTTATTTAAGAATTTTTGCGAATTTATGAATATGAAGGTAAACTTAGGTGTGATTCTTTTGTACTATTTCAAAAAAGGTTGCAATGATGTTTGTGGTTTTAGTGGAGCAAATAGATAATATGCTATGAACTATATTTTTGTTAATGATAAATTACAAGATATTAGTAGTGAAATTTCTTTTTGGTTATATTTAACAGATAAATTATCAGATGGTAAAGAAATAAAGGCTGTTCTTATATCGGGTTTTTCGAAGGTTTATTGTTATATTTTTGTAGATAACAAACTTGTATTAGAAAACTAATTAGTACTTTAAAAGATGATATAAAAGTTAAAATCTTTTCAAGCTGTATGATAAATTCGGTTTTTTAGATTGATTTTGTCATACAGCTTTTTATTCATTGGTGCGTAAAAAAGATAACTTTGGTAATTAAACATTTAAAATTAATCATGTTTTATTGGTTTTTTCATATTTTGAAATTACTATTACTTTAAAAAATGTTTTATTAATGTAAAATATGTGTAAACTATGTAGATTGTTTTATGTTTTTTTGATATAATGATGTTGCATTGATTGACTTACCAAAAGTTAATGCTTAAAATTAGAGACGATAATTTATATTTTTAGGTAAGAAAAATATATCTATTCGAGTGTACTTTTAGAAGTATACTCTTTTATTATTTTGAGGTGGTATAAAAAATGAATAATGGATTTCAAAATGAACGTGATTTTGTAGAATTATTTAATAACAAGTATTTGTATGAACTTGATGATGTGTCTATAAACTTTTTGAAGGAACTATTTGGTGATGTTATTGATGATGATGAGATTATTGTTTGTTGGAAAAATAAAATGGTTCAAAAGGCTGATATTTTTATTAAATATAAAAATTATGTTAAAAGTATTAGTTTAAAGTGTGGTAATAATAATTCTATTCATCAAGAACAAGTACAGGAATTTAAAAAATATTTGAGTGAACTTGGTGTTCCATATAAGATAGCGGATAAATATTTTAGTTATCATTATGGTTATATGTTAAAAGAAGATGGGAAAAGAGATTTCTCTAAATTACTTAGTAGTATAGAATATAAAAAATTATATCAATCTGATATTGATATATTTAATGAATAT
The DNA here is from genome assembly GCA_900554615.1 of uncultured Mycoplasmatota bacterium. Classification (GTDB taxonomy): domain Bacteria; phylum Bacillota_I; class Bacilli_A; order RF39; family UBA660; genus CAG-302. The sequence continues at coordinate 4,469 of USIB01000087.1, forward strand.
ATTAATAAAACTAAAATTATTGTTAATATGATAGATAGATTTATTGTTAGAGGGAGAAATTCTAATTTTGATATTGATGCATTAATAAGTGGAACGCCTTCAGACTATGTATGGATTATGAAATATGATATATATGATCTTGTTTTATCTAAAAGATGCTTACATTTTACTTCTCCTCATATTGCATGTATGACACTAGGACCAAAGAAAAGAGATATAGATGGTACTTCTAATAACAGAGGTGATAGGTATATTGTATGTGCTAGATGGAATAATTTGAGAGAAGATATTGTTAGTTTTAAAAATAATAGTAAATAGTTTGGGTTTTATATTTTGTAAATGGTTTTGACTGACGGGTGGTGACTCCCTCACTATGCTCCATAAAAAAAACACCAAATGGTGTTTGATTTTTCAATGGAGCAGATGAGGGGAGTCAAACCCCCGTCTCAGCCTTGGCAAGGCCGAATTCTAATCGTTGAACCACATCTGCAA
>USIB01000088.1 GCA_900554615.1 uncultured Mycoplasmatota bacterium
TTCTTTATTTTGTTACTTTTTTGATCTTTTAGAAAAATTGTACTACCTATTCTAAAAGATATAAATCTAAAACCTGATATTAATCCAAATATTAAATCTATTATTGTTGTTTTTCCTAATCCATTTTTTTCCGCTACTTTACTAGAAAAATGAATTCCTATTATGATAGCACTTATTATTAATACTGAATACCAATAGATATTTATTGGCCCAAGACTTACAAATACTCTATTCATTTTAATCACCATATATATAATATCATATTTACTTATAAAATTAAAGTAGAATTATAGATATTAGTTTATTTTTATATGAAATGCCTGAGTCATTTCATATTACTTATAGCCTAATTCTTAGTCTATAAGTAAACAATAATAAGATATTATATTTAGGGTGTAAACTTTCTAACTTCAATATATACAGATAAAAAGAAGATAAACTAGTATTCTTTAGATTATTCTTCTATTTGAAAAGGATTTGAACTAGTACCAATAGTACCATCCTTTAATTTAATTGAAGATTTTAAATATACAATTGGATATATATAATTATCAATATAAACATAAGAGTTGGCAAATACTCCATTAGCAGGCATATAATATCCACTACCGGCATTATAAATATCAAGTGACCATGTATTAGAAGTAATAGTACTATATAACCAGTTATTAGAAGTGCAAGCAGTACGACCATAATTTGCTGAAGCTACTGCACATAAACTTAAATCGGTAGCATAACCATAATCTGATAAATTAAGAAGGCCTATTTTTCCTAACCACTTTAGTGGATAATAAGAGTATACATTATCTTCACTATTATATACAACATCTACATACCCAGTAGCTCCTTTACCAGTTCTGAAAGGAAATTCAGCTATCATATTTCTAGTTATATCATTTTTAATTCCAATCTTACTCATATCCAACGACTTAGTGATTGTTGTCATTCCATTAATACCATAATATATTATTGTACCTGCAGTATCACCATTATAATATTTTTCATTTAAAAGTGTCTTCATTGAGGAAGTATCCCATCTTGCCTTACCATCAGAAGGAGATCCAGATGTACTAGAGTTTCTAGGATTGTCCCAAGCAAGTGTCTCCAATGGTTCATTTCTCATTATTTTTACTTTTCCATCAAAAACGCCTATTACCCTCCATAGTTCGCAAGTATTAGAACCCTGATTACCATAATCAGTGCAATTAAAATATATATAATTATTAGGATTTGCTCCATAATATCTAATATTCCCCTCATTTAAAGGAGTAGATAGTTTTCCCTTTCTATCATTCATAAGTCCTACAGATGAAGCAAGATTATAAGTAACACTATTAGCAGTAGTAGTACTCTTACTAGCATTATCATACAAATTAACAATATACTCCTCTAAAGTATTAATATTTTGATTATCTACTATTGTTGTACCACTAGGCATAATTTTATATGGATTTCTATATTCTCCCGTAGTTTTTTTGCTTATCATTACATCAGTTTTTAAATAAAGTGTTGGATATATTGAATTATCATTATATGAATAAGAACTATCATACACTCCAGTAGAAGGTATATAATAAGTTTTTTGACTTTCACTTGCTGCAAGCGACCAACTATTTGAGGTAACAACACTATGTAGCCAATTATTCGAAGTACAAGCAGCCCTATTATAATTACCAGAAGCAACAGTACATAGATTTAAATTCATAGCATAACTATAATCAGATAAATTAAGTAGAGCTACCTTTCCTAGCCATTTAGAAGGATAATAATTGTATACATTATCTTCACTATTATAGATAACATTAGCATAACCAGCAGAACCCTTACCTGTTCTCCAAGTTGATTCAGATATCATATTTCTAGTTATATCATTTTTTATTCCTATCTTACTCATATCTAAAGTTTTAGTTGAAGAAGTCATAGCATAAATAGAATGATAAGACATAACACCTGTAGCATCACCATTATAATATTTTTCATTCAAAAACACTTTCATAGATGAAGTGTCCCACCTTGCTGTACCATTTGATGCCGAAGTAGAACCAGTATTAACGGGATTATCCCAAGCAAGAGCCTCCAACGGATCATTTCTTATTATTTTAACTTTACCATCAAAAACTCCTATTACCCTCCACATCTCACATGTATCTGCATTCTGATTACTATAATCACTACAATTAAAATATATATAGTTATTTGGACTTCCTCCATAATACCTTATATTTCCTTCTTCTACTCCATTAGATACATTTCCTTTTCTATCATTCATCAAGCTTACATCAGTAGCATAATTATATGCAATACCATTATTGGTTACTGTTGTTTTTTCGGCATTATCATATAAATTAACAATATGATTAACTAGATAAGCATCATCTTCACTATCTCCTTTAACATTAACGGTTTTTGGTATTATTTTAAATGGTTTTCTATATGTCCCTAAACTTTTACTACTAACAAATATATCTGTATTAAGACTAAGTGTCGGATGGATAGAATTATCATTATAAGCATAAGATTTAGCAAATATTCCAGTCGAAGGTATATAATACGCATTATTTGTGTCATAAACACCAAGTGACCAAGTATTTGAAGTAATTATACCATGCATCCAATTATTGCTTATACAATATGTTTTACTATAATCAGAAGATGCCACTGTACATTTACTTAAATCTACCGCATATCCATAATCAGACAAATTAGGAAGTGCTATCTTTCCTGTCCAAGAAGAAGGATATGTAGCACCAAAAGAATAAGTATAAGGTGAATCTTCAGACACATAAACAGTATTAACATATCCAGTCGTTCCTTTACCTGTTCTCCAAGTTGATTCAGATATCATACTTCTAGTTATGTCATTTCTAATTCCTATTTTACTCATATCTAGAGTTTTGGTTGAAGAAGTCATAGCATGAATAGAATGATAAGACATAACACCTGTAGCATCGCCGTTATAATATTTTTCATTCAAAAACACTTTCATAGATGAAGTGTCCCACCTTGCTGTACCATTTGATGCCGAAGTAGAACCAGTATTAACGGGATTATCCCAAGCAAGAGCCTCCAACGGATCATTTCTTATTATTTTGACTTTACCATCAAAGACCCCTATTATTCTCCATAGTTCACAAGTATCCGCATTCTGATTACTATAATCACTACAATTAAAGTATATATAGTTATTTGGACTTCCTCCATAATATCTTATATTACCACCATCTATATCAGTTGTAGAACTTCCCAATCTATCATTCATTAAATTAACTGAAGTTGCATAATTATATTTAATACTATTGTTAGTTACTGTTGTTTTAATATTATCATTATATAAATTAGTTATATATTCTAGTAGGTTTTTACCAAAAACAAGTTCTGTATTAGGTACCATAGTCATACTACTTGATAATACTATATTACTAGTACTTGATGATACTCCTAATGTTACTTTAATACTATTAGTAGAATTATTTTTTATTTGAACATATACTTTTTTAGTTTCTCCACTTGAGATTGTACTAGATGAAGGACTACTATCTGAATTAGATAGCTTAGTTCCCATTTCTATATCACTAGAAGAAGTTATATACCATACACTATAATTTAAATTAGAATTACTAGTATTATTAATAGTAAGAGGAATCTCTTTATTGCTTCCTGCTTCTACTTCTATGTCAAATGTTTCTATTATGTCACTTTCACTAGTTAGTGTCGTACTAAGAGATATTGGATTATATATCTCAGCACTAGTAGTAAACATGGCATAAGTAGAGCCTATTCCTAATCCTATTAAACCTAATATTATTACTCCAATTAAATATAATGTTTTTAATTTTATTTTCTTTTCCATAGCCAGTCTCCTATTTAAAAAGACTATGAAAGACTAGTATTTCTACTAGTTATTTCATAGTCTTCATTATTTATTAAACTCTTTATAAAGCCTTTACTTATAAAGTTTGACAGACACCTTTCCTTAGAACATATGTTTGTATGTAGCAAGTTTTTGTTAAACATAATTCTATTCATAGTTAGGTCTCTCCTTTCTTACTTTACATACTTATTTTATCATAGCTTTAATATAAATACAATACTAAATTGTTTGTTAGGGAGACAAAAAATTGGCTCACTAACACCACGGAAAACATAAATTTATTTATGGTTGAAGTGGAAACAAAAGCAAAAAAGAGCTGTTAAGAAATTAATTATTTAATTCCCTGACAGCCCAACTCCTCACTAGATTTTATTGAGCAATTATTTTCTTTTCTTTAGTAGTTTAAATAGATATATACCAGTAATTGAACCTATAGGATATCTTTTATTTAACATGTTCTTCCAGGAGTAAATATTTGTTGAATTTCATCACTAGTAGCATATATAATACATAGTAATATAGATAATAAATAAGATTTTCTAGCATTATTCTTAGTAAGCTTATATTATTTATATTAAAGATACTAGCCATTATATTAACTATAAAGTTAGTAATTTTTATGTTATATACTGGTTTATTATTAAAGATATTTTTTGTTCAGC
>USIB01000089.1 GCA_900554615.1 uncultured Mycoplasmatota bacterium
TTAAAAATATAATTATTTTGAGCATCAACTGCATTATATGGTTTTGGAATACTTTTACCAGATCTAATCATTAGTCTATAAGATTTTCTATTTCTAAGTTCTCTAGATATAGTAGATTTGTCAACGCCAATATAATTTGCTATATAAGTGTTGTTAAATAGTCTTTTTCCTTTCTCATCTTTTTGTTCAACTAAGGATTGAATCTTAGCTCTATCATTTTCTGTAAGATGATGGTATTGCTTTTGTTTTGTTTCTGTAGTATTATTTATACAAGACATGTGAATCTTCCTTTCTTTTTCAGCAAAAAGATATTATAGACTATTCACGTGTCTTTTTCAAATTTATTTGTTGCACTTCATATTTTAATTAATAAATCTTTTGATTGTTAATGGATAAATTCTAATTGTGATGTTGGAAGTACTCAATTTTAATTTGTGTGAGTTTCGCAACAAATTATATTTATTTTAGGGTCTATTAAGAATAACTAATGTTTTTTAGGTACTGGATCATAGATATATTTATTTTTAGTAAATGGATTGCATTTTAATATTCTTTTAATACCTAAATATAATCCTTTTATTAATCCGTGAACTTCTAATGCTTCAATCATATAGTTAGAACATGTTGGAATGTACTTACAACTATCATGGGATTTGAATGGTATATTTTGATAGTTCTTTATTATTTTTATTATTATGTTCTTCATTTGCATCACGTTTTTATTTTATCATAGTTGATTTTAGTTTGCAATGTTTTCTTTTACTATTATTTTATTTAGTCTTGCTGATGATACGCTAAAACTTTGGTAGTCTGCGGTTATGGTTCCTAATACTTCAAAGTTTGATAATATTTTGTCATAATAACTATATATTAATAGTATTGTTCCTATTTCAATATCTCCTATACTTACTAAGTGTATTGAATATAGTATTATGGCATATCTTGATACTTCTATTACTCCTAATACGAAGTATATTATTTCTTGTATTATTACATTATATTTGTAATTGGCTCTTAAATATGACTTATTGTCTTTATTGAAAAGATTCATTGTACTTGTTATTGTGCTCTTTTTTACCGCTAATGCGGAATATAATTTATGTAACATTATTGTTTTGTTATCTAATGTTGCTTTTCTTTTGATATTTAGTCTTTGTACTTTGGCTCCTGCTTTTATATATACAATTACCATTAGTATTGATACTATTATTGTTATTAGGAATATTGTGAAGTTAAAACTTATAAAATAGGCATATATTATAAAGAACTCTATGATTTGAAATATTCTTGTTACGAGATTACATAGAAAATTACTGATTATGTCTATGTCATTATTTAATATGTTTGTGTATTCTCCTAGATTTATTTTGTTTATGTTTTTTGTTTCTGATATGGTTAGGGCTGTATAGTCGGTATATATTTTGTTATACAATGTATACCATACTTTTTGATTTAGGTATGACCATAGATAATAAAATAGTGATAACATTAAGGTTATTATTATTAGATAGTGTCCTACTTTATAGTTTCCTTCTGTTACTTCATTTATTGTATTACTCCAAAATACTGGTATTACGAGAGCAAGTCCTTGTATAAAAAGAGAAGTAACTACTTTATGTATTACTTCTTTTCTTGATGATTTTATTATTTTTTTTATTTGTGAGAACATTTTAATCCTCCTTTAGTATAGCCACACTTTCACTTGTTATGTTATTTTTTATTGCATCATCTTTATTGATATGTAATTCTGTTTTGTATGTATCATCTATTTTGATATGAACATTGTCTAGTGTTTGATTGTTTATGGTTACTGAAACGATATCATCTTCTTTATATTTTCTTTTGTCTCTAGTATTAATATGGATATGTCTATTGGCAATTATACATATATTTTCTTTTGTTATTTCACCTTTTGGACCTATGATTGTTATTGTTTCCGAGCCTTCTAAATCCTTGGAGTTTCTTGTTGGCGGGTTTATTCCGAAATATTCTTTATCTTCTTCTAGTACTTCTACTTGTGTGTAACTCCTGATGGGTCCTACTATTCTTACATGTTCTTTGATGTTTTTAGAGGTTTTTAAGGTTACTGTTTCCTCAGTAGCAAATTGTCCTGGTTGGTATAAATAGTTTCTTGGAGTTAATTGATAGTCTTTGCCAAATAGTACATCTACATCTTCTTTAGTTAAATGAACATGTCTATTTGAAATACCTATTTTTATTTTCATTTTTTATCACCCTCATTTTTATTATAATTTTAATTTTTTTCTTTGTAAAGTGAGTGTTACTTTAATTGACATATTTTTTTGTTATAGTGTAAAAGTTGTTTCATATATTTATACTGAAGAGGTGATTTTATGAATAATGGATATTATCAAAATCCTGTATTTCCTGGTGTTCCACTTAATAATAGTTCTGTTCCTAATCAACAGTCTGTTCCTAGTTATGAAATGACACAGAGTAATAATACTCCTATTACATCAGAACAATCTTATATTGAGAACATCTTAAGATTAAATAGAGGTAAAAAGGCTAAGTTTCATATTACTGTACCAGGCTCTAAGGAATGGCAAGATAGAGTTTTTGAGGGAATTATTGAGCAATCTGGTAGAGACCATATTATTGTTTCTAATCCTAATACTGGGGAATGGTACTTAATTTTAATGATTTATCTTGATTTTGTTACTTTTGATGAATCTATTAATTTTATTAAAGACTTTACATAAATAATACGATTTTGTATTATTTTTTCCTTTATCTATTTTTGTTATTGAAATATTTACTCTATTTTGTTATAATTTATTTAGGATGTGGTATTTATGGAAGGTTTAATGATTTGTATTTTTGTTATTATTCTTCTTGTTTGTATTATTGCTATTTTTTCTGCTACTGTTTATAATAAGTTTCAAGAGTATATTATTAAGATTAACGAGGTTGAAAGTATGATTGATAATTATTTGAGAAATAAGTATGACCTTATTAATAGATGTATTCCTATTATTAAGAGTAATATTGATAGTGATAAAGAAGTGTTTGGTGAAATTGTTAAACTTAGAAGTAGAAAGATTGGTAATTTTGAACTTTATAGGGTTTTGATGAGAGCCTCTAATGAACTTAATGGTTTAATACTTGAGTTCCCTTCTGTCAATAAAAGTGATGAGATTAAAAAGATTTGTAAACAGATTGAGGATATTGATATTAAGATTGATAATGCTACTCAATATTATAATGATAATATTTCTATTTATAATTCTTTACTTAAGAAGTTTCCTAGTAATGTTATTGCTACATTTGCTAAATATAAAGAAAAGCTTTTCTTTGATAGAAAAGATATGAGTGACGCTGATTATAACGATTTTAAGTTATAATCTTTTTATTTTGTTATTATTGTTATTATAATATCTAAGGCTAATATTAGTATTGATATATATGTTAAATCCTTTGGTATTAGTTTTATTATTTTATCTATATATGGTTTGATTATGTATGTTGTTATTAATCCATATATTCCCCATACTCCTATGTACTCTAGACATATGTATTTTCCTATATTATATTTTTTGTCTGTATAATTCCACATATCGACATTAAATATGAGATGACATAGATATCCACATATTAGTTCTACTAGCGTTAGGACTATGGTATATATTATGAATGATATTATTATTTTTATTATTTTTTTTGTTTTTATTTTGTCTATTATGTATTTGTTTACTATTAATAATACAATTCCTCCAACTCCGTATACGAGAGTTATTGGTCCATTTAATACTCCACTTGGTTTTAAGATTGTATTTTTGAAGATTGTACTTTCTACTATAAATCCTAATAATGAATATAAGAAAAAAGAGTTTATATAGTACATTGTATCACCAGTTATATGTTGCCTATATTTTACTCTTTTATACTATTTTATGGTAAAGTCTATTTCTTTTATGTTATTTTTTCTTAAGAAATTGTTTGTTTTGGAAAATGGTCTACTTCCAAAAAAGCCATTATTACTGGAAAATGGCGATGGATGGGTTGACTCTAAAATTAGGTGCTTGGGATTTGTTATTAGACTTTTTTTACTTCTGGCAAAGTTACCCCAAAGTATAAATACTACAGGCTGTTCTTTGTCATTTACTTTTTTTATGATTGCATCGGTAAAGTTCTGCCAACCTAGATTTTTGTGGGATGCTGGTCTATCTTTTTCTACTGTTAAAACGGAGTTTAATAGTAGTACTCCTTCTTTTGCCCAACAGGTTAAATCCCCTTTATTTGATATTTCTATATTTAAATCATCTTTTAATTCTTTATATATGTTCTTTAGCGATGGTGGTAATTTTACTCCATTATTTACAGAAAAGGCTAGTCCATTGGCCTCTCCTACTCCATGATATGGATCTTGCCCTAATATTACTACTTTAACATTATCATAGTCAGTTAATGATAGTGCTCTTAATATATAA
>USIB01000090.1 GCA_900554615.1 uncultured Mycoplasmatota bacterium
ATGGGATTTATAAAAAAATTAAAAAACAGGTTATATTAGCAGTAAAAAAACAGGTGTTTAAAAATGAATATTAAAAATGCCTGTTTTTGCCTTATTTAATAATGGTTTACACGATTTTTACTCCCCACCAAATGTTTTAGAGCCTTTAAGGGAAGATATTAATTATCTTCTTTTTTCTTTTTCCACTTCATCCCAATGGTATTCCGTGGTATTATAAAGCCTTATAAAGTCTTTATAATAAATCATTTTGTGTAAAAAAGTAAGTGACATTTAATAAAAAAGATGTTACAATTATATTATAAATAAATAGGAAAGAGGGATAAATATGAATAATATTCAAGATTCAGGTAAATATTTACCAATAGGAACAGTAGTAATGTTAAAAGGCGGTAAGAAGAGAGTAATGATTACTGGTTTTTGTTCAATGCCAAATGAAGGAAATAACAAAATATATGATTATAATGGTTGTTTATATCCAGAAGGAGTAGTAAATTCTAACCAAACTTGTTTATTTGACCATAATCAAATAGAAAAAATATATCATCTAGGTTTAATTGATTATGAAGAGAAAGAGTTTAAAAAAGAATTAGTTGAAGAAGTAAATAAAATGCTTAATTCATAGTTAAATCCAAAGAATTAAGAGAAAGGAAGAGGATTTATATATGAAATACAATTATTCTCATTGGAGATATGCATTCTATAGAATCGATGCTGGAGGAGCTGGTGGTGGTATATCACATAATAGTAGCACTAACACTAAAAATACTGCTGCATCAAAAACAAATACTAGTAGTACCAATAAAAATACCAGTAGCTCCAATAAACAGACTTTAAATGAAAATAGACAAAATGCTCAAAATAATAAAAGAAATAATACTACTACTAGTAGTAATAGAAGTACTAGTAGTTCAAATAAACAAACCCTAAATGAAAGTAGACAAAATGTTCAAAATAGTAAAATAAATATTAAAAGTAACACTACATCAAAAACAAATAATAATTATAATTTTGGTACTGCTCTTGGTGGAGGAAGCTCTTTTGCTAAAAACACAATGTCAAGAAGTGATGGATTTAATTATTTAAATAGTGCTAAAGCAAAGAATATTAATAAAGACGTTACAGGGGCAATGTTATATTCTACTAGAAACGAAACTATAAGATCTACACTTGATTTAAATGCTAATAAAAGTAAAGATACACTTGGTGATAAACTTGTTAAAACGGGTGCTACACTTGTAGTAGCTAGCAATTCTGTTATCAGTGGTATCGCAAAAATTAGTGAAAAAATTGAAGATGGTCTTACTTGGGCTGGAGGAACTATCGTATCAGGATTTGTATCTATATTTGATAAAGAAGCTTCTAAAAGAATACAAGAAGAAGTTATGAATACAATTGCATATGATAAAGTTGGAAATCTTAATAAAACATTTTATGAAGGTACAAAGATAGGAAAAGCAATAAATGACACTTCTTATTTAAAAAATGATAGTGATGTTTCTAAAAAAATACAAGACGTTACTGCTGGAGTAGGCGAGGCAATTGGGGTGACGGTTGCCACTATTGCAACAGGCGGTGCTGCAGGAGTTGCTCTTGCTGGAACAGTTGGTTTTTCTAGTGCCGCAGGATCCGCTGCTGAAAATAAGTTTCAAGATAAAGAAAATAGAGACTATTGGAAAGACTCACTATCAATAGGCGTTGACGGAGCAATAGGAGCAGTTAATGATATTTCTATTGGAAGAGCAGGAAATGCTGCTTATCAAGGAATTAAAGGACTTACAAAAGCAGGAATATTAAAAAGTGGATTAAATGCTATTAAAAATGTTCCAAAAAATACCATTAATATGTTTCGTGACAATGGGACAAAAGAGGCCATGAAAATCATTGGAAACAATATTAAAAATGGTCTTGTTAATGTTGTTAATTTCACAAAAAGTAATGCAGGAAAAGTAACGAAGGAAGCCCTTACCACTACATTAACTGATCAGGATTTTTTATTAGAGAGTGGTGGTGTCCTATTAGATGATGTTAAATCTGGAATAGAAACTGGAAAATGGGATATTGCCAAAATGTTTGCTCAAACAGGTGGGGTTTACATATCAAATTTTATTGGCAATTTAGCAGGAGGTTTAATAAGTACTAGAATATTAACCACTAATGAGGGTAAAGCCCTTGGAACAAACCTTACAGTTAAAAATAATACAGTAGTAGAAGATGCTAATTCTGCCTTTAAAATTAATAGTTTATTGGACCAAAAAGATATAAAAAATCCTGACGACTTTTTCACCATGTTTAATACAGAGAAAGGCTATTATGGAGCGGATCAAGATGCAAGTAGAAAATATATAAAATACAAATTTTTAGGTACAGAAAACGCTTCAATTACTGCTGAAGATTATGTAGAAAGTTTTTTCAAACTATGCTTAGAGCAAGATCCTAACCAAATAATAACTGAAGAAATAAGAAGAAAAAACATTAATGCAATAAAAGATAGAATTGAAAAAGGATGGCAATTAGAACAACCAGTCTCACTTGATGTAGCTATGCGTCATTTCATTGATAAAAATAATGGTGACTTTGATGCGGCATTTAAAGAATTTAATACAAACTTTGTACCCATTAGTAATGAACGTGTAAGACAAATAGAAATTCTAACAAAAAAGGGAATGTCTAAAACAGATGCTGTAAAAACACTTAGTGCTATTAATACAGATGGAGTTTGTACATATGCTGCTTCAGCAAATGCTATACTATATGCTTATCGTGATCACCCTGATTTATTTGAAAAAGATTTTGGTTTCAAAATGTTTACAGAAATTGATGGCAAAAAAGTATTAAATACTAATGAACTTGTTATAGATATGTATACAGATATTAATGCACATAATGATAAATTAGGAAATGATCGTTTATTCAAAATTGAAAATGGTAAGTTGTCAGTAAATAATTTAAATACTTCTAAACAATTGCGATTAAATTCAGATTCTTATACTAGTGTAGATACTTATTTAAAGAGGAAAAATGCTATCTTAAGTTTAACTTATGATGGTGCCAAGATTGCTAGAGATGATGTAGTTGGAGAAAGCAAGAAATATTTTGAAACATCATTAAAAGAAGGTGATGTTCTAATAATGGGCATTAAAGATCCTAAAAATCTTTCCGTATTAAAAGAATCCGATAAGAATGTTAAGAATGATGGAATACTTAAAATATTTGATTCAGATGGAAATCTTATTGCAGATACAGGAAGTTGGTTTGAAGGGGAAGGACATGCTGTTCTTGTAACAGGTGCTACAGATAAAGGTTTAAAAATATCAACTTGGGGTACTCCAGGATTTATAACTTATGAAAACTTAAATGAAACTTACGTGACATATACACGACTTCATATAGGAGGTATTGAATAATGATAACAATTAACAATGAAATGTTTAGTAGTAAATTACCATATACAAATATTGAATATTTTAATAGTTTGAATGAAAATGATAAAAATAATTATTTAAAGTTATATAGTCTTTATAATGAATTACTATATTGTTTTCTTATAAAAAAATTAGAACTTAAAAAATATGATGACATGATTAGTAATTCCTTTGTAGGCTTTACTAAAGTAGAAGAAAAAGATATGGATATTTATCAGTATTTATCTAGTAATTATTTAAGATTTTTATATATACGTAATAATATTTATATTGAAAGATTAACTTCCGAAGAAATAAATAAATTATTAAGCTTTTTTAATAACTATAATTCTGAAGAAGTACTAGATTTTATAAATAATACTTATAAAAAGGTTATGTTTGAATCTCCTGATGGTACTACTATGTATGGTCCTGATAATTTAAGATTTATAAAACCATCTAATAGTATCATGATTGGAATCAGACATAATGCATTTTATATTAGAGAAAATGAAGATGAAAATATTTGGGAAAATAAATATGAAGAAAAAGAAAGATATTTAGATTTATTTGTTCCAGAACTTGAAAGACAATTAAGTAACAAAGGATTAGGCAAAGTGTTTGTTATAGAATATAATGATTTTAGTATAAAAAAATAATGAAATAGATAACATTATTTATATTAACTTATAAGAAGAATATGATCTTCTTTTTTTGCCACTTCAGCCTTATATAAAATAAGTCTTCCGTGGTGTTAGTGAGCCAAAAATATTTGTCTCTCTAACAAACAATTTGGGTATTGTATTTATATTAATTTTATGATATCATTTATATGTAAAGTAAAGAAAGGAGAATCCCTTATGAAATCTAAAATAATTCGCAATTATAAATTACCAAATAATTCACAAGTGTTAGATAAAAATAATAATTATTTTTTGATTTCTAT
>USIB01000091.1 GCA_900554615.1 uncultured Mycoplasmatota bacterium
ACAAAAATAATTTATGAGGAAGACTACTTTAGTAGGCTTACGAGATACCACGGAAAACATAAACTTGTTTATGGTCGAAGTGGCAAAAGAAAAGAATAAGTATTACATAAACTTATTCATTTGTTTCATCATTTGATTTATTTGTTTTTGTGATGGTGTTCTTCCCATCTGACTCATCATTGTTTTTATCATTTGCTCGTTAATAGGAGGATTCTTCTTTAATTCTTTTTTCATTAGATTTCTTGCTACTAAGAAACCTGTTACTAAACCTACTACTAAACCAATTACTATATATAATATATCCCAAAGCATATTATTCTCTCCTCTCTATAGTTATTGTACTATTAAATTACTATTTTGTAAAGTTTTTAATTTAGATAACCAAAAATAATCCATATTTTCAAAATCACAGACAAATAAATTATTATTATAATTATTTATTTCATTAAAGAAAGTACTATAATTTCCTTCTGTTTCTATTTTTATATTATAATTATTTATTCTAAGTGTAGTCTTTTCAGTAGTACTTAAATAATGTATATTATCTTTTCTTTTATATCCATATTTTAGTTTATACTCATAATATATATATTCATTTAACATTATTTTATTAAAGGGATTGGCTATTTCTTCTAGCATATGGTAAGAAGTTCTACTATTATAGTCCCTTGAATAGTATATTTCTTCAAATATTTTATACATCTTTAATGGTTTTTCTTTATACATATAACTATAGTATTTATTTACATTAAAAATATAGTATGTTCTCATTTATATCACCTATATTAGAGTATCATACTATATTTGTTTTTTATGTCGAATTATAGATTGTTTTTTATTTTTATTACTAAATCTGTCATATCTAATTCGAAGAAGTTTAATATTTCTTTTTCACTACCACTTTTTCCAAAAGTATTTATACCAATGAAGTCTTCATCTGATGATATGAAACGATACCAATTTGCATCATTTGATAGTTCTATTACCATTCTTCGATATCCTTTAGGGAATACTTGTTCTATATATTCTCTATCTTGTTTTAGAAATAGATTCATATTTGGCATTGATACTACTCTTGCTTCTATATAGTTCTTTAATAATTCTTCTTTTATATTTATGGCTAGTTCTACTTCACTACCTGTTGCTATTATTATTAGGTCTAATCTAGTTTTTACTTCACTTATTATATAGCCTCCTCGTGCTACCTTTTTTGGATTTGTATACTTCATTGTATTTAGATGTCCTCTTGGTAATATTAGAGCAGATGGTTTTCCTTCTTTTAGTATATTTGTCCAAGAGCCTATTAGTTCTTTGTAGTCAGCAGGTCTATATACGGAAAGGCCTGGCATACTTCTTAGGGCTCCTAGTTGCTCTACTGGCTGGTGTGTTGGGCCATCTTCTCCTACTCTTATACTGTCATGTGTGAAGATATAAGTTACTGGTAGTTGCATCATTGCACTCATTCTAATTGATGGCATCATGTAGTTTGAGAAGGCTAAGAATGTACTTCCATAACTTCTTATATTGGTAAGGGCAAGACCATTTAGGACTGCTCCCATTAGGTTTTCTCTTACTCCAAAGTTTATATTTCTACCTGCATAGTCATCTACGGAAAACTCATTTTTTCCTTTTAGATATGTTTTTGTACTACAGAATAAATCGGCACTTCCTCCCATAAAGTTTGGGATAAATGTTCCTATAACATTCATTATTTGATAGTTTATATCTCGCATTGTTTTATCTTCAAATATTTTACTTGAATCTACTACAGCATCTATATCTAATGATATTTTTTCGTTTTCTATTATTAGGTTTATTTTGTCTTTTTCTTCATCTGTTGAGTTTGCTATATACATTTCATATTCTGAATACCACTCTCGATAGTAGTCTTCTGTTCCATCTTTTATAAACTTTAGGGCATTATTTCTATCTGTTTCGCTATAGGTAAATGGTGCTGTTCCTTTTAGTTTTGTTCTTATTTCTTCTAGGTCTTCTTTATCTAGATTGGCATGTATTCTATTTGTTCCTTCATATTTGGAATATTTTCCTAATGTTGTTTTTATTTCTATTAGTACTGGTTTTTTGCTTTTCTTGGCTTTCTCTATAGCATTTGATATTTCGCCAATATTTTCTCCATCTTTTACTTTGATTACTTCCCAGTTCATTGAGATGAATCTATCTGGGATTTTTTCATACATTGCTTTATCTAGGGGACCGTCCGCTGTTACATCATTTGAATCATATAATACTATTAGATTATCTAGTCCTAGATTACCTGCTAGTGAGGCTGCTTCATATGAGATTCCTTCCATTAAGTCTCCATCTGATACTACTGTATATATGTTATAGTTAAATATGGTATTCTTTTTTCTATTGAAAGTACTTTCTAAGTATTTTTCTCCCATTGCCATTCCTACTGAGGTTGCAAAGCCTTCTCCTAGTGGACCTGTTGTTACTTCTATTCTGCTATTTAAGTTATATTCTGGATGTCCACTGCAAAGAGATGATATCTTTCTAAAGCCTTTTAATTCTTCTAGATTATATTCGTCTAATAGATAATATAATGTGCTATATAACAAAGCACTACCATGCCCTGCACTCATTACAAATCTATCTCTATTACACCAATTTTTTCTTTCTAAATCAAACTTTAAATGATAAGCAAATAATGTATATAGTGTTGGTGCTAAATCTAAGGCTATTCCTGGATGCCCACTTCCTGCTTCATTTATCATATCTAATGATAATAATCTTATGTCATTTACTATTCTCTTTTCATTTAGTTTCATATCTAATACCTACCTTACACCTTAATTTTATCATAATTTGTCATAAAATAAAAGAAGAAATGTTATTTTCTTCCCTATTATACTTAATTTTATGTAAAATTGTCATTTTATTTGTTCTTGATATTACTAACCTTATAATTTTATTTTCTTGCAGTTATTCCATAATATCTTCTTACTAATCTTATTCCTTTTGAATATGTATTTCTCTCTATGTATTTATCTAACACTTCGATATCTATTTTTTTATTACTAAAATTATTTATTATTGGTACTTTTAATAATAGTTTTAATAAATCTTCTTTTGTTTGATAGTACTCTCTTGTGTGTATTGGTACTAATTCTACATCTTTAAATCCTGCTTCTAGAACATTTTCATAGTCTATTATGCTTATTGGTTTATTATTATTTTGTGGTTTATTGAATGTTTTTTCTAATTCAAAACAATCATATTTATCTACTCCTCTTATTATTAAGTATCCATTTGGTTTTAATACTTCATATATTTGTTTTGGATCTGTTGGTGTGTGTCTAGCTACTACTACATCATAATAGTTTTTATTTACATCCATATTTAAATTATCCATTACTTTGAATGTAATATTTTTTCTATTTGATTTTTTTAGATTTTCATATGCAGTATTTATCATACTAGGAGAAAAATCTGTTCCTAATATTTCACTTGCTTCTGGAAAGTATTTTATTACTCGTTCTCCTCCTCCAGTTCCTAAATCTAATATTTTTGAAGTACTATTTGTTACCTCTTTTAATATTTCATACATATTCCAATTTGTTAATTCTTCTTTTATGTAATTTATAGTACTAAAATCCCAATTTTTTCTTTTTTCATAAAATTTAAACTCTTCATTCATAATTATCATTTCCTTTCTTTTTTATGTGATTGTAATAGAAAAAGAACCTCCTTTCATGACATACGCAAAAAACAATCACAAAATAATTTTGTATGTTTATTTGCCATTCATGAGGAGATTCTTAAGACTCTTCATTATTCCTTTAAACTATTATTGTTTATCTGGTAGTAAAACGCGAATGGACTAATTGAGTTACTACATCTATAATTTAACATAGTTTTTATTACTTTGTCAATATTTTTATTTTTAATAATTATCTTTATTGTTTATACTTCTGATGTATTTGGGTTTTGGGTTTTTTCTTATTAACATTTTAGCTTGGTTTAGAGTTGTAATTGGTTCTTCTAAATAATTACTAAGACTAGTTCTAAATTGTTTTAAAAATTCTAGGCAATTAGCATTAGAGGTATACATTTCATTTAGTAATCTACTACTAGTAATGAAGTTATTGAAATAGTTATCTACTAGAAATAGTTTTAATTCATAATTAAAAGGTAGCATATTTTTATCTAATGATATTTCTTCACTAGTTCCATATTCCATTGTATCTATTATGGCTATTTTACCATTTCTATATAGAATATTATACATGACATCATACATGGCTAC
>USIB01000092.1 GCA_900554615.1 uncultured Mycoplasmatota bacterium
TGTCTTAGGCATGCCGCCAGCGTTCATCCTGAGCCAGGATCAAACTCTCAATAAATATATTTTTTTAATTATTATTTAAGTTATAATTCCTAGCTACTCAAATTGACATTTTGCTCAGTTTTCAAAGAACAATCTCTTTTTGCATCTTTTCTTTCGGTGCATTAATAATATATCAAATATATTCGACATTGTCAACACTTTTTTTCATTTTTTTAACTTTTTTTATTTAAGTTTTTTTGCAAAATAAAAAACAGTTTAATCAATTATCAAATACATAATATATTATGCACTGAATGTTAAAATGTTTCCACTTTTTTGTTTCAACTTCATTTTTTTCAAAGACACATTCTGAAAGCTTTCTTCGCTTCAGTGATTTATATGATACCACTTATTTTTCAGCTTGTAAAGTCTTTTTTTGAAATTTTTTAATTTTTTTTATTTTTCTTTATTTTTCAGTATATTTTTTATTTTTATAATATACTATAAAGGAAAATTTTTAATCATTTTAACTACTTTTCAAAGATACTACTGCGATTGGTTTTATATTTCTATTTCCCCTCACGCAATATGTATCTTACCACTTATTTTTATGTTTGTAAAGCCTTTTTTGAAAAAAAGTTAAAAAAATGTTAAAAAACTTTTTTTTATATTAAAAAGCACCTTTAATTATTGCTATTTTTCAACTTTTGGCTTTTGAAAATTTTTTTATTTTACTTTATTTTTGTATATTCGTTATGCTTATATATGATATGTAGGGCTGCTACACTATTTTTAGACTTTCCTTGAGAAAGGCTAAAAAAGCACTCTATAGACCTAGGCTATAGAGTGTGCACTTAAATGTTATTTATTCTTTATTTTCTTTTGCAACTAATTCTACATATTTTTGATGATAGGCTTCAATTGTTTTTTTATTGAAAGGAGCTTCTTTTACTCTTACCATATCTATTAGATTACCTAACTCATACTTTAATATGAAGTCTAATCTACTTGAATAATGCATTTGTTTTTTATGATAACGATATTCCATTCTATCTAATATTTTAAAACTTCCATTTGGAAAAACTCTTAAATCTAAATCATAATCTATGTATTTGATTACTTTTTCATCTATTATATATGGTGTTGCTATATTACAATAAAAATATATTCCATAATCTTTTAATTGTCCGATTATATTAAACCATCTATCTTTATAGAAGAACATTATTGCAGGCTCTTTTGTTTTCCATACTCTGCCATCTGAATCTACTACTGTTGTTTTATTGTTTCCAAATACTATATAATCTTCTTTTATTTCTAGTACTACAGCCTCATCCCACTGTCTATGCAGTTTACCATTGTGTTTATAACAATGTATTTCTAGTTTATCTCCTACCTTTATATTATCCATTTATACAACCTCGTTTCAAATGTATTATACAATATTTTTTTTATAATTACAATATTAATATATTTTTTTTGTTTTATGTGTTATAATTGTATTAAAGAATAAGATGGAGGGATATAAATGGATTTTTTTAAATTATTTATTTTGGGTATTCAATCTATCTATTTGGGAATTATTAAGTTTTTTAGATACTTTGGTATTGGTGTTTTTAATATTGTTACTTTGATACCTAGGTATTTTTGGATTGGTATTTTAACGATATTTGGTAAGCGAAAGAAAGAAATTTCCTCTAAAGAGAGTAAAAGATTATCTCTTGCCATCGTTGGTACTTCTTTATTTGTTTATCTTGTATGTGTATTTTTATTTAGTAGATGGTATGTACAAGGTCTTAAAATTAAGTATTTGACTAATGATATTATTAATTCTACTGAGATTATTGAAAAGGATAATGATAGTAGTAATGATGATGATAATAATTCTAATACTACTCCTAGTGATACTCCTGATAATGGTAATAGTAATGGTGAATCTAATAATGGTTATGTTTATTATCCTAATGATTACTGGGACTATTTATCTGTTCCTTTTATGAATGTTAATTTTGATGAACTTCTTAAGAAAAATCCTGATACTGTTGGTTGGATTAAGGTTGAGGGCACAAAAGTTAATTATCCTGTCGTTCAGTCTTCTAACAACGACTACTATTTATCTCATGCTTTTAATAAGACTTCTAATCAGGGTGGTTGGATATTTGCTGATTATCGTGTTAATTTTAAGGATTTTGGTAGAAATACTATTATATATGGTCATAATATGAATAATAAAACGATGTTTGGCTCTATTCCTAATATGCTTTATGATAGTTATTTGAATAATAGTAGTAATTATTTTATTAAGATGTCTACCCCTAGTTCTAACACGGTATGGAAAGTTTTCTCTATATATACTATTCAGCCTGAGGTTTATTATTTGAAAACTAATTTTAAGTCTGAGCCTTATGATAAGTTTTTATCTACTCTTAAGGGTAGAAGTATTTATGACTTTGGTACTGATGTTACTACTGATGATAAGATTCTTACTTTGTCTACTTGTGATAACTCTGGTACTAAAAGAGTTGCTGTTCATGCTAAGATGATTAGTATTGAGTATAAATAGTTTTTTAATACGATGTAAATGTTATTTTGCATCGTTATTTTTTATCTATGTTATTTTTGAAATTGATATCTATTATATTTATTATATATTAACAATTCTTTATATATTTTTTTCATATTTTTGTTTACAAACTCTTTAAAATGTGATATCATTTATTTGTACCAATTATTAGGGGATTAGTTAAATGGTATAATAATGGTCTCCAAAACCACTGTTGGGAGTTCGATTCTCTCATCCCCTGCCATAGGAAATAATCGATTTAGCCTTAATTTATAAGGATAAATCGTTTTTTTAATTTAATTTAAAAATAACTTGAATCACTTATTCTATAAAGTTAACATCATTAATGAGGTGATGTTATTGTAAAGCTTTATAAAGATTTTAAAGTTCATGAAGGATCTTTTGTACTCAAAGAAATACTTGAGGTTATGTTTGCTAGTGAAAGTATTTCTTTACCACCTCATATATATAGGAAGGTAAAAGCTACAAAAAGCATTTTGTGACTATTTAGAGGGTAGATATCCTGATATTGATATGGAAGATACTTATCTTTTTAGAAGATGTTATTATATAACTAATTCACATCTAAAGTAGATTTTAATAAAAATTTATATATTGTTGCATCATTAGAATTATAGTCGCCATTAAAAACAATTTTAAACATCTTGTCTTTTCTTGTTTCTAACATTCTTAGTAAAATTAGAGAGACTACTACTAAGAATAATGATATTTACCATCCATAAATGTTACAGGAATACCACCACTTGAAAGTTTACTTCCAATATTCCAAACTTTAAACTCTTTTTTGATTTTTTTTAGTAGCCACCTAAAACTACCATATTCATAAGAGCCTTCTTCCTTTGGTACCTTTTTTAATTTTTGTAATTTAAGCTTTAATTCCTTATCATATTTTAATATAAATAAAATTATTAATATTAGCAGATATTATAAAATCAAAAATATAAATTATAATATAGTTAATTATTTTTTTAACAAATAACACCCCCCATAAAAAAAGTCTTGCTTTATTTAGCAAAACTTTTAAAACTAATTAATCTTTTGAAATAACTATTTTTTTAACATTAGATAATTTAGCTGGTTCACTAGGCAGCATAACATCAGATGAAGTAATAGTTACTTTTTGATTTGCTTTTAATTTATCTGCAGTAGAATTTTCATTGTTATAAACTATCTTTGTATCTTTATTTATTTCAAATTCATACTCTATAGCATATTCCTTTTTTTTATTATCATATTCTTCAACTAGGACAGTATATATATTATCATTTACTGTTACTTCTTTAATTCTTGCTTCAAAAACTAAATCTTTTTCTTTTGAAACAGAATTTGTAAATACGAAGTATCCTAATCCTGCAAAAACAACTACTGCTATAATTATTTTTACTAGTAAATCCTTTTTCATTTCTTTCCTCCTTTCCTAAATTAATTTATTTAAACTTATATTATAAAAATCTATCCCAATAATATCTTCCTGTATTAGATAATGTGTTAAAGTGTTCTTTAATTTGTGAACTAATTAATTTTGCTTTTTTGT
>USIB01000093.1 GCA_900554615.1 uncultured Mycoplasmatota bacterium
TCTAGGGCTACTGATATATCGTATTCTGTTACATTAAGTATTTCGGCTATTTCTTTATTAGAGGGCTCTTTTCCTCCTATGGATAATTCTTCTTTTAACTTTAATGTTTTATAGGCTAAATCTTTTATACTTCTGGATATTCTAAGTGTATTATTATCTCTTAAGTACCTTTTTATTTCTCCTTCTATCATAGGACAAGCATATGTTGATAATCTTACATCATAACTTGTGTCAAAATTATCTATTGCTTTTACTAGTCCTAGACATCCGACTTGAAACAAATCATCTAGATTATCTACTTTTCCCGAGAACTTTCTTAAGATACTAAGAACTAGTTTTAGATTTCCATTTATTAAATCCTCTCTAGCAAAGGGGTCTCCTTCTTTCATTTTTTTAAATAATTCTATCATTTCTTCATTCGTTAATACTTTTATATTCGCAGTATTCACACCAGTTATTTCTACTTTATGGCGTGACATAATTAAAAAATCTCCTTTCATATTCGTTATGAATATTTTAGAAGATTTTTATTCATTTTTATTTTGATTTATATATTTCTAATATTTCTTTAAATCTTTCTGGTACTGGAGCAGTAAACTCCATATATTCTTTTGTTCTTGGATGAACAAAACCTAATTTTTCAGCATGTAACATTTGTCCAAAGTCTTTATCTATTAATTTTTTGTATCCATATACTGGGTCATTTACTACTGGATGTCCTATATAATTTAGATGTACTCTTATTTGATGTGTTCTTCCTGTTTCTAGTTTACATCTTATTAGTGTCGAATCTTTAAATCTATCTAATACTCTAATATGAGTTATAGCATCTTTTGAATTTTCACTTGTAACAGCCATCTTCTTACGATTGTTTTTATCTCTACCAATTGGTGCATCTATGGTAGCAGTATCTTCTAGTATAATTCCTTCAACTAAAGCAATGTACTCTCGTACTACTTCTTTTTTGGCAATAGCGTCCGCTAATACATTGTGTGCTTCATCATTTTTGGCTACTAATAAAAGTCCTGATGTGTCAGCATCTATTCGATGAACTATTCCTGGTCTAATACTTGTATTTACTGTACTTAAGTTATTGGTATGATACATTAAAGCATTTACTAGTGTTCCTGTATAATTACCAGGGGCAGGATGTACTACCATGCCACTTGGTTTATTTACTACGATTAAGTCTTCATCTTCATAATATATGTCTAGGGGGATATTTTCTGGAATAATATCTGTTTCTTCTATATACTCACTTATTTCTATGTTATCATTTTCTTTTAAGATGTAACTTGATTTTACTTCTTTTCCATTTACTAATATATTTCCATTATCTATCATTTTTTGTATTTTACTTCTTGTATACTCTGTACTATCTGTTAAATATTTATCTATTCTCTTTCCTATATCGTTTTCATTTATTATCATCTGACTGCCTCCTTCTACTACTTAATAGTAATAGAAATACTCCTATTACTATTAAAATATCTGCTACATTAAATATTGGAAAATTATAATTTCCTAGTTTTATTGATATGAAATCTATTACATAACCTCTTACTATTCTATCTATTAAATTACCTAGCGAGCCTCCAATTACGAAAGATAGTGCTATAATGTCTATCTTCTTTTCTATTTTATTCCTTTTTATATAATATAGTAGCACTCCTATTATTAGGACTGCTACTACTATTAAGAATATTCTTTTTCCTAATAATATACTAAAGGCTGCTCCTGTATTATTTGTGTATATTATGCTAAATATATTTTTTATTATTTCTATATTTTCTCCTGGCACAAGAGAGTTTACTACTAATATTTTTGTTATTTGGTCTACTATTAAAAATATTATTGATAGTATTATTATTGTCATATTATTCCCCGTTTTCTATTTTTTTCCAAATACAAGTATCTAAAACATACCCGTCTTTTACATAGCCTTCTTCTGATTTAAAATCATCAGTTAAGCAGTCCATCGGAGGCATTTTAAAACAGTAGACAAAATCAGAGTCACGGTATATGTATATAATAGCATCTTGACTACAAGTAGCCTCTCTATTACCTGGATTCCTATATTCTGACGCTTCAATAATATTCTTATCTATTATATCTTTAACTTTTATACCCTCATTAACTTTATAAATGTCAACAGAATATTCATCTCTAACTATTTTATTATCTTTGTCTTTTTTTTCTACTATCTTTGTTGCTTTGCCATCTGCTACAAAATTCAAATCAGCATTGTATAATGTTATATAACTTTCTATTCCTTTAGATAACTGGTCTACAAATGCCTTCTCTGTTTTTAATTTACTTCTTTTATAAGTATCTAATAGATTTGGTACTACAAACACTAATATTATTGATAGTATTACAATTACTGCTATTAACTCTATTAAGGTAAAACCTTTCTTATTCAATTTTTTCATATTCTATCCTCCACTAAGTATATATTATCATAAATGAGTTTTTTTATCAATATTACCTTGATATTTTTTTTGTTTATATATATAATTGGTATAGGTGGTAGAATGAAATTGGTATACAAGAATAAAGATATTGATTTATATGAATGTAAAAACTTTTTTTCTAGATTAAAGGGATTTATGTTTACTAAAAATATTGATAAGGCTCTTTTATTTGATAGATGTAATAGTATTCATACTTTTTTTATGAAAGAGAATATTGATGTTATTATGTGTGATAAAGATAATAGGGTTTTATTCTTTTACAAGGATTTATCTAGAAACAAAATTATACTACCTAAAAAGGGTGTTACTAAGGTGTTTGAAACTCCTAGTAATTATTTTGATATTGTTATTAATGAAAAGGTGATGATTAAATGAAAGTTGCTATAATTGGTACTGGTGCTTATGGTATGGCACTTGCTAGTATTTTTTATGATAATAAATGTAGTATTAAGATGTGGACTAATAGTGAAGAAGAGAGGAATCTCCTACTTAAAGAAGGTAAGAGTGATAAAGTAGATTTTGTGATTCCTAAGGATATTGTTATTAGTACTGATATGAAAGAGGTTGTTGATAAGGCTAATCTTATTATGATTGCTATTCCTGCTAAGTTTTTAGACACAACTAGTAAAGAATTAAAAAAATATTATAATAGTAAACAAGTTGTTTGTATTGCCTCTAAAGGTATTGAACAACATACTTGTAGATTTTTATATGATGTTATTAGAGATAATATTAGAACTAGCAATATTGCTATTATTTCTGGTGGTACATTTGCTGTTGATATTGTGTATAAAGTACCTATTGGACTTACTCTTGCTACTAAAAGTAATTATGCTAAGGATGCAGTTATTAAAGGTATGA
This sequence comes from uncultured Mycoplasmatota bacterium, assembly GCA_900554615.1. Taxonomy (GTDB): domain Bacteria; phylum Bacillota_I; class Bacilli_A; order RF39; family UBA660; genus CAG-302. The sequence continues at coordinate 3,336 of USIB01000093.1, forward strand.
GAAATGATTATGTTAAGTTAAGAAATACTAGAGATGTTATTGGTACTGAAATATGTGGTGCTATTAAAAATGTTATTGCAATTAGTGCTGGAATACTTGATGGTATGGGATATCCTATTTCTACTAGTAGTATGTTTATTACAGAATCTCTACATGATATTAAGGATTTGATTAAGGCTCTTGGTGGTAGTAAGAAAACGATTCTTTCTTTTGCTGGTTTTGGAGACCTTCTTCTTACTTGTACTTCCGTTAAAAGTAGAAATTATACTCTTGGTAAAATTATTGGTGAAGGTAAAAGTAAAGAAGAAATTGATAAGTATATTGAAAGTACCACTATCGAGGGATTATATACTCTTATGTCTATTAGAAAATTAATTAAAAATAAGAAGATTAAGATGCCAATTATTGACCTTACTTATGATATTATTATTAATGGTAAATCACCAGATGAACTTAAATCTTTCTTAAATAAAAAAGAATAAAAGTAGTTAGTTATTTTCGATATAACTTTCTACTTTTTTTATGGTACTATTAAAATTATTATAATCTGTTTCAAACCAACCTACTGGTAATTGATGGTTAAAGAAGGTATATTGTCTTTTGGCATAGTGTCTAGAGTTTTGTTTTATTTTTTCAATTGCTTCTTCTTTAGTACAATTACCATCTAAATAATTATA
>USIB01000094.1 GCA_900554615.1 uncultured Mycoplasmatota bacterium
CTATATTTGTTTTATACCAAGTATCTATTACTCCTTTTATTGTACTATTATTTGTATTAGAGTGAGTTTCTGCATATGTTGTTGCTCCAGTACTACCTGTCATATATCCTACATAAGTATTATCATTATAACTAGAATTATATGCTGTTTCACTTATGTAACTATCTGTTTCATATTCTCCATTAGCATGAGCACTAGTACCTGCATATATCATTCTAATTGTTCCATCTCCATTTATTCTTATTATTCTCCAGTAAAAGCCTGCAAACTTAACATAGTTATTATCTACTGCTCCTCTAAAGTAATAACTAGTACCTAAATCATCTTGAGTAGCATATATTCCTTTAGTACCATCTCCTAGCCCAGTATCAGACTGGCTATTATTAACATATTTAACACCATTATTTCCACTTACTGTACTAAAGTCTGGTGTACCACTTGCAAGTGTTATCGTATTATTTAAACTATTTAAATGAGTTAAAGTAGCAAGAGCAGGATCTACTTGATTATTACTACTAGTGTATACAGCCTGTCCATCAGTAACTATTTTAGAATTAAATACTTTACCTATTTGAGTATTAGGAGTATCACTACTTAGCCATACTCTAATACTAATATCTATACTCTCTCCAGCAGCTAGAGTAACATCACTTTTAATAATACTACTAGTTAAACTAGATAAAGTAGCAGGACTTCCATCATCTACTTTAACTTTAATATATCTAGAGTCGATAGTAGTACTACTATCTCCAGTAGATAATAATTTAACATTAAACTCATAATCTAAGTTACCTATATTCTTAATAGTAAATGTATAAGGAGTAGTAGCCTCTCCCTCACTATCAGACATAGGAAGAGCATTACTTAAACTAATATTCTCTCCCTTACTACTTGCTATAATAGATAATAGTCCTGTACTATAAGCATCAGTATTTGATGCTGTATCTTCATGATAAAATAAAGAATAAGTAGAATTAATTAAAGAAATACCAATTAATGATATAGCAAGTACAATAATACCAATAATAATCTTCTTTTTATTTTTAATAAAGAAATCTTTATTCATATATAACCACCTATCCTATCTATATAATTTTATCATATTTATTATTTACTTTCAATATATACTTTAATAGTACCAACAAATCCACTATTCATATATTCACTAGTAATATTCTCATAATCTACCCACATACCAATATCAATAGATATCTCACTTAATTTATCAATTATACCTTCACATATCAAATAATTATTTTTATCATTATCAGCAATATTAATAGAATTATTAAGAATCTTATTTTTAACAATATTACCATTAATATAAGTATTATAATAAATATATTTATTATCAAGTCTCTTACTAATATCATATTTACTATAACTATTAGAACTACTCTCTTCAAGAACAACCATATAATTAGCCTTCTTATCATTAGTATTCTTTAAAGTAATATTTTTAATATCCATAATATCTTTAATATCAATATTTTCTTTATATTTATTATTATCAATAATTTCAAAAATATTATTATTATATTTAATATGTTCACTCTTCTCTACCATAATACTAAGATTACCACATATAACTTCAGCATAACCATTATCATAATAAATAACCTTAATATTATCAAAAATATCATCTTTTTCATAATCTTTACTATACTTAACACCATTAACAATAATAAAATTATCTTCTTTAATAATACCATTAGAATAATAATATTTATTATCATCAACATTAACAAGACTACTAACACCACTTAAATTAGTATAAAAAGAATCATTATTAGTAATATCACTGTTTCTAACATAAAAATTAATATTATCTTTAATAACAATAACACTACCATCAGATAAATAAATAATATCAATATCATATTTACTATTTTTTTTATATTCTCCACTTAAATCTTTATAAATAGCCTTAGAATTAATTTCACCTTTATCATTAACAGAATACTTATTATCTAAAGGATATACCTTTTTAAAACTACCATCATTATATTTAATAATAACAGTTTTATCAGAATAAAATATATAATTATCTCCATTAATATCTATTTCTTTAACCTTAATAACAACTCCTCTTAAATAATTATCATCATTAAGATTACTATAAAAAACTTTTTCAGCATATTCTTTCGTAATAGGAGTTCCATTAATAATACTATTATCACTACCATTAAAACTAACAACAACCCCATTAGATTCATACATGACAACAGAAGATTCTCCTATATTCTTAAAAGATAAAGTAATAGCAATAATAAACACAGATATAGATAAAAGAAGAGATATCGTAAATATAAGTTTACCATTATTGATTAGAAAAAGAATAAATGGACTACGATATCTCTTTTCTTCTTCTACTGTAATTTTATTTTTATCTTCATCATATTTTTTAACATAAAAATCCTTTGATTTACCCATTTCCTCACCTCTTAACTACAGTAAGACCATTACTCTTTTTACTTACCTTCTTACCAATATTTCTAATAAGTTTCACAATATCATAAGATAGTACTGCTAAGCAAGGAATCAAAACAACAATAATTAATCCACCTTTAGTAGCAAGTAAAGTCTGTACATAGCCAAGTTTAGGAATTTTAAATATAACCTCTCCAATTACATTAGTATCTTCTGCTAATGTAAAGTCAACTGTATTATTAGCATCACCTTTAGTTTGGAACGTATATTTACCTGTTGTAGAATCAAAATACTTAGCTTTAATTCTATGAGTAACGATAATATTAGAAAGTCTTACATCAGAAGATAAGAATGTAATAATATCTCCAGGTTCTAATTCCTTAGCTTCCCTCTTCTTAGTAATCACAACATCCTTAGGCATAATCTCAGGTATCATAGACCCCGTAAGAACAACATAAGCATTATATGCAGGTGGTGAATTATCACCTTTCATTGCTCTAATTTTAATATCTCCTATATAAAGAAGAAGCATAAGTCCCACTAATAAAAGCCAAATAAATAAAGCATAAGAAATAACACTTGTTATAAATCTAAGTGGTTTAATTTTTTCTTTCATAACATGTACTTTATAATGTCGTACACCAAAATAATTATTATATTCATTTAAGTTAGAATCCATATCCTCACTCCTATTTTACTCTAAAGTAATTATACATTAATTTTATAAATATTACAATATTTTTTAACAAAAAAATTGACAAAAGAACAACTGTTTGGTATAATTATTTATGTAATGGGGCTGCCTATGGCTTCGACGAAAATATAAGTATTTAATTAGCAAGACGGATTCTTCCCGTAAAAGAAGAAAAATTAAAAATAACTGGAAACAGCTATAAAAACGCTGTTGCTTATGCCTAACCTATAGGCGCAACAGGTTCTACTAATTCTTTGTCTGTGAGAATTAGATAGGACTTATAAAGCAGACTATATTATGATTTA
>USIB01000095.1 GCA_900554615.1 uncultured Mycoplasmatota bacterium
ACCCCTTATAAATAAAGGAAATTAACAAAAAATGTCTTCACTCTATTCAAAGAGTTGCTTTAATACGTACACTTGCTAATAATCCTTCACTTTTATTACTTGATGAACCCTTTTCAGCACTTGATTATCAAAGTAGATTAGTAATCTCAGATGATATATATAATATATTAAAAAAAGAAAAAAAGACTATGATAATAGTAACACATGATATAGCTGAAGCAATAAGTATGTGTGATAAAGTTATTGTTCTATCTAGTAGACCAGCTATTATAAAAAGTATTTATGATATAAAACTAGAAAAAAGATCAAATCCTATTAACAATAGAAAAGATAAAAATTTTTCTTATTACTATGATGCTATATGGAAGGATATTGATTTTTATGTTTAGTAGAGAGCAAGTTAAATATATAAAAAAAGAAAAAAGAAAAACTTTTTTTGTTATTTTTTTTCAAATACTAATTTTAATATTATTTATTACTATTTGGCAAATACTTTCTGAAACTAATACAATAAATACCTTTATTTTTTCTAGTCCTAAAGAAGTTTTAAAAACTATTATTAATTTATATCATAAAAAAAATCTATTTGAACATATATGGGTTACTACTTATGAAACTTTTTTAAGTTTTAGTATAGCTACTATTCTTGGTACTTTGATTGCTACTATATTATGGTGGAATAAATACATACAAAAAATAATAGAACCATATCTTACAATATTAAATAGTTTGCCTAAAGTAGCTCTTGGGCCTATGATTATTATTTGGTTTGGTGCAGGTATAAAATCAATTATTTTTATGGCACTTTTAATTTCTCTTATTATAACAATTATTAATGTTTATGAAGGCTTTAATAATATTAATCCAAACAAAATTAAGCTTATGAAATCTTTTAAATGTACAAAATCACAATTATATTTTAAGTTAGTGTTTCCAAACAGTTTAAAAAGTATCATAAATGCTTTAAAAATAAATGTTAGTATGTCTTTAATTGGGCTAATGGTACAATGTAGAGAAAAAATATTTTTAAAATTAAGATATCTTATAAAATATCTCTATATCATTATCAGTTACCACAACTTTATCAACAATATGCATAATTATTATTCTTTTTTCTTCGAATGTCATTTTATTCCAAGTGTTTTGAAGATTTCTTAACTTTTCTAATGAATCTATATTTTGCTCTTCATTATTTTTAGCATTATCTATTATTTCTAATATTGACTTTCTTTCTTGTTCTAATTCTTCAATTTTCTTTTTAGTATCAAGAACTGCAATACCATCTGAAATAAAATTAATTAAATTGCCTATTTGTAATTTTATCTTTACTAATCTTTTTTCATATTCATTAATAACATCTACTTGTGTAATTTCGTATTTTTCTCTAAACATATCTTCATCAAGTGCCATTGAAAATAAGTTTTCTAATACCACATCTTCAATTTCAAAGGAATCCCATCTTTTATTTTTGCAATTTGGGTCTTTAATAAATTTGGGTTTACTTTTTTGTTGAGAATAGCAGTAACAAATCAATCTTTTTCCCCATTTTTGATATCTATATTTTGCACCACAGTATCCACAAAATATTTTTCCTGATAACAAATAATGACTTTCGGTTCTTGCTTTGCTTCGCAGTTTATTAGTTTCTATTATTTTATTATGTAATTCTTCTGATATTACTGCTTGATGTTTTCCTTCAAACTCTTGATCTTTATATGGTACAATACCTAATGTTCTTCTTGAAAGTATCCTTTTTTCTACCATACTTTCATCCATACCAACTATATTACTAATTTTTACAAAACTATAACCATTTAAATAAAGATTTATCATTTTATGTAACAATTCTACTTGCTCTGGTACAGGAATTAAAGTTCCTGTATTTTTATCATAGGTATAAGGGAATGGATCTTTGCCTCCACCTTTCCAATATCCATTTTCGGCTCTTTTTTGTATACCAATTTTTGTTCTTTCAAGTATTGTTTCTCTTTCAAGTTGTGCGAATATTGATAAAATACCGACCATAGCTTTGCCAAATGGAGTTGTAGTATCGAAGTTTTCTCTCACAGAAACAAAACCAACATTATATTTATTAAATACCTCTTCAATTAAATATAAAGTATCTTTTTGACTTCTTGATATTCTATCTAGTTTAAATACAATTACACAATCTATCTTATGTTCTTTAACATCTCTTATGAGTTTTTGAATAGCTGGTCGTTCCAAGTCTTTACCACTATAACCACCATCTACATAATATTCATACTCGGTAAATTCTTTTGCTTTAGCATAGTTTAATAAAAATTCTTTCTGTGCATCAATCGAATAACCCTCTAATTGAATATCAGTTGAAACTCTGGCATATAATCCTGCTTTTATAGCAATTACCTCCTTCTAACTATAAAAGCAGTCACATACTATATTTGATTGCTCTTACAGTATAACATAAATTTCACAATCTGTGTCTTAAATCAAAAAATAAGGGAAAGTTCTGGTAAGCTCTCCCCTAAGTACAACTATTTTTGCTGTGAATATTTTTTAATTAGTTCATATATCAATGGAATCTTAATTACTATGTCTTTCGGGTTTATGATTTTACCATTTGAATCATAATTTGTTACTTTATTAGCCACTAATATATTCGCCCCTAATTAAGTCTATTTTTATTTCATATAAATTATTCAGCCATAATTTCTTTTATATCAAAGCACTATTTATATACTAGGTTTTCAATAACATAATCAACGATATATTAGTATATTTCATATAAACTCTTCTAAATCATCTATAACAGAATTATGGTTATTAAATACGAATTGAGAAAATCCTCCATTTTGGACTTGATAATTAAAATTACCAAACAACATTTTCAAAAAAGTCTTGCTTTATTTAGCAAGACTTAAAAAACTAATTAATCCTTTGAAATAACTATTTTTTTAACATTAGATAATTTAGCTGGTTCACTTGGTAACATCACATCAGATGAAGTAATAGTTACTTTTTGTTTTGCTTTTAATTTATCTGCAGTAGAATCTTCATTGTTATAAACTATTTTTGTGTCTTTATTTATTTCAAATTCGTACTCTATAGTATATTCTTTTTTCTTTTTATCATATTCTTCAACTAGGACAGTATATACATTATCATTTACTGTTACTTCTTTAATTCTTGCTTCAAAAACTAATTCTTTTTCTTTTGAAACATAATTTGCATATACAAAGTATCCTAATCCTGCAAGAACAACTACTGCTATAATTATTTTTACTAGTAAATCTTTCTTCATATTTTCCTCCTTTCCTAAATTAATTTATTAAACTTATATTATAAGAATCTATCCCAATAATATCTTCCTGTATTGGATAATGTGTTAAAGTGTTCTTTAATTTGTGAACTAATTAATTTTGCTTTTTTGT
>USIB01000096.1 GCA_900554615.1 uncultured Mycoplasmatota bacterium
CTGGAATAAGTCCAATACCAGCTACAAAAAATAAAGAAAAATTAATAAACAAAATAATTATATTGATAATTTGGAATGGTGTACTCTTTATCAAAATAATACTCATGCTTATAAGACTGGTTTGAGAAAATCAACCGATATTACACCGATTCTACAATATGATTTAGAAGGCAACTTTATAAGAGAATATAAGAGTATTAATGAAGCAAGTAAAGAAACAAATTTAGATATAAGACATATTTCAAGAAATATAAATGGTATAGGAAAACAAATTGGTGGATATAAATTTGTCAAAAAGGAACCTGTATCGACTAGAAGCCCAATCGCTTCGTAGGGTTATTATTGATACATAACTCGAAACGGGTGTGCATTTTAAAATGTAAGAGATAGTCAGTACTAATGGAAACATTAGATTATATGGATGGAAATGGTAAAGGAAATAGAGAAGGAATAGCCATCGAAATATGTTATTCACTATCAGGAGGAGACCGATTCATTAAGGCTGAGCAGAATGCAGTTGACCTAATCGTAGATATATTAAATAGATATAATTGGGATATTGATAAAGTAACAAAACATCAAGATTACACTAATAAATATTGTCCTCATAGAACACTAGATATGGGGTGGGATAGATTTATAAATATGATAAATGAAAAGCTATCAGAAACTAGAGCCAGACCTTTCATCGTAGGAACAAAAATATATAACACTGAAGATATCTATCTAACCGAAACAGCAGGCTATGGTGGAGGGCAAATGTTACTAACTAAAAATACTGAGTCAATAGTAAAAAAATACCACTATAACAAAGGATTATATATGGCACTAGGAACAGAAAATACATATTATGATGCGGCATGGACTAATAACTATAGTAAGTTTACAACAGTAAAACCACCAGTAGAAGAACCAAAAAAAGAAGAAAATACTACTCCAGTTGAAGATAATAAAGAGACAACTAAAGAGCAAGAAAAAGAAGATAATAATAAAGAAAATAATGATAATCAAGATAATAAAGATACAAATGATAATGACTTAGATAAAGAATTAGAAAGACAAAATCCATTGTTATGGTTTATAGATAAAATAATAAAATTACTAGTAAAAATATTTAAAAGAAGGAAAAAGTAAATCCTTCTTTTTTAGAGTTCACACTTCGTTGTTCACTGCTATAGAAAGCCTAAGGTCTTTCTATAGAAAATCAGAGTCTCTTAATAGTCTCTGATTTTAAGTATATATTAATTATTATAGAATCTACAAATAACCGAACAAAAAAATTACAAATAGCCGAACAAAAAAAGTTACAAATAACCGAATTGTGGTTGACTATAGTATTATTTAGTGCTATAATTCTATTAAGGAGGTATTTCTATGAGGAAATATAAGAAGAGAATTGCCGATGAATTACTTGAGAGAAAATTAAAAGGAAAAGGTGCTGTTTTAATTGAAGGACCAAAATGGTGTGGTAAAACAACCACTGCAGAGCAAGTATCTGGTAGTATACTATATATGGCAACACCCGAAGATAAAGAACAAAATGTCGCGTTAGCAGAATTAAATCCAAGTTTGCTACTAAAAGGTGAAACACCAAGGCTAATTGATGAATGGCAAATAGCACCTAAATTATGGGATGCTATAAGATTTGAAGTTGATCATCGTGATGAAGAGGGCCAGTTTATTTTAACAGGCTCAGCAGTACCAGCAGATATGAAAGATGTTACACATACTGGAACTGGAAGAATTGCAAGATTGACAATGAGACCAATGACTCTTTATGAATCAGGAGAATCAAATGGGTCCATTAGTCTTTCAGAACTATTAAGTGGCAATTCAAAAATAAGTGGTATAAACGAATTGTCTCTAGAAGATATCGCTTATCTATGTTGCCGAGGAGGTTGGCCTAGAAGTATTTTTATGGATAAAGATATAGCCTTAGATCAGGCGTTTGATTATTATGATGCCATCGTTAATTCAGATATTTCTAGAGTTGATAATGTAGATAGAAATCCTGAGAGAGCCAAAAACTTAATGAGAAGTTATGCAAGAAATATTGGTAGTCAGGCATCAAATGAAACATTAAAAAATGATATGATAAATAATGATTCCACATCTTTAGATACAGACACTATATTATCATATGTTAATGCATTAAAAAAAATATTTGTTATTGAAGAATCACTAGCATGGAACCCAAACTTAAGAAGTAAGACTGCTATCAGAACATCTGAAACAAGATACTTTATTGATCCATCAATTGCAGTAGCGGCCCTAGGTCTTGGACCAAATGACTTAATAAATGACCTAAATACATTTGGATTAATATTTGAAACATTATGTATACGTGATTTAAGAGTTTATGCCGAAAGTATTAATGGAAGCATTTATCATTATAGAGATGCTTCGGATTTAGAATGTGATGCCGTAGTACATCTAAGAAATGGCTCTTATGGTTTAATTGAAATTAAATTAGGAGGAGATAAACTAATTAATGAGGGTGCACAAAACCTAATAAAAATGAAAAACAAAATAGATACTAACAAAATGAAAAAACCATCATTTTTGATGGTGTTAACAGCAACAAGTAAATATGCTTATCAAAGAGAAGATGGGGTATATGTAATACCGATTGGATGCTTAAAAGGATAAAGTGTTAAGTAAAAACTTAGCACTTTTCTTTTTTAGTTAACAAATTGCTACTCATTCTATAGTGATTTATATCCTCCAAAAGAAATCTATGAACTATTTACATTATTTGTAAAGTTATAATAAATGTTAAAGAAAACACCATAAATATTAAAGTGTTCGCTTGTTTTTAATATATAAAAAATGTTATAATTGTATTAGGAAATACTAACTGTTTGAGTACTTGCCAACTTTCTAATGAAAGGAGGCTTGATATTATGAAGAAAAAAGATTTATTAATCACTTTTTTAATATTAATCATCATTTTATTAATAGTCTCTTTATTGACGCTAATAATAAAGAAATAGTACTCAATCTATAAAGATTAAGTACTTAAAAAAACCATAAAAGGTAAGTACTCAACATTGCAAGTTAAGTATTTCCTATTTTTATTTTATGCAAGTCTCCTTGCTTACATACTAATAATAGCATAAATACATACTTTTGTCAAACTAATAAAAAGTATATACCTCCAACTACTCTATAATAAATACGGCTGGTATCCTATTTAAAGACAATAAAAAATATTGGCTTTAAATAGCACTTTAAGACCTAAGACTTAAAGTGACAAAAAAATAACAAAAAAATACCCATCTTACCCTTTATAATATCCCTAAAATATGATACAATGAAATAGAGAAAAGTG
>USIB01000097.1 GCA_900554615.1 uncultured Mycoplasmatota bacterium
CCCACCAGAAAGTCAAAATCGTTATTTTTTACTCCCCACTAGATGTTGTAGAGCCATTATAAGTGAGTTTTATTATTATTTAATAATTAAATTAATAGCCTCTTGTAACTGATTATCATTTTCATGAATAGGATTCTCAAAATACTTACTATCAAGTTCAACCTCTTTAGTTGGAGTAACACCAATCTCATTAATAAAGTTACCATCAGGAGTAAGCCATTTCTGAGTAGTATACTTAATCATACTACCATCTAATAACTTCTTAGTCTGCTGTACAGTACCTTTACCAAAACTATTAGTACCAACAACCTCCCCACCATAACTCTCTTTAATAGCGGAAGCAAGAATCTCACTAGCAGAAGCACTAGCCCCATTAATAAGAACAACAACATCATAACTTCTCTTTTCTTTAGTAGTATCTTTTTTCTTAACCTTTCCCTTAGAATCCTCTAACTGATAAATAACCTTTCCCTTTTCCAAAAATAAATTACAAATATCAGTAACAGAAGTCAAATAACCACCACTATTATCTCTAACATCAATAATAAGACCATCAATATTATCTTTCTCTAACTTATCAAGTTTATTCTTAAACTGTTTATAAGAATTACTAGAAAATAAAGAGATATCAATATAACCAATCTTTTTACCATCTTTCTCAAGTATTTCACCACTGACATAAGGAATATCAACTTTACTTAAGTTAACAGTAATATCTTCCTCTTTATCATCTCTTTTAATAGTAAGAATAACTTTATCTTTACCACTATTCTTAACATAATTAGAAATATCACTACCACTTTTACCTTCATAACTTTCTCCATCTACCTTAAGAATAATATCTCCTACCTTAATACCTGCCTTATAAGCAGGAGAATCATCAAATACTTCGATAACAGTAATAGTACCATCATTTAAAGTAGCAATCGATAAGCCAACACCTTCATAAGTACCATTAATAGTTTCATTAAAACTAATAGCACTATCAGTATCACTATAACTAGTAAAAGAGTCTCCTACTGAAGAAATCATACCTTCTACTGCCCCATCTATTAAAGAATCTTTATCAAGTTCTCCATAATAATTATCTACAATAGCATAATAAGTATCTACAACTTTCTTTAAATCTCTAGTAACTGCTAAATAATTCTTACCAGTAAATAAACTAATTAATCCAAAACAAAGTAATATACCAATACCTATAGAGAATAACATAACAGTAACTACTTCTCTAGAAGTATATAAATCACTTTCTTTATCTTTTACATTATCACTATCTTTATCTTTACTTATTTCTTTATTAATCTTTTTATCTTTACTTTTATCTATCTTTTTACTATTCTTTTTATCATTATTAATTATCTTTTTCTTCTTATCTTTATCTATGTCTTTATCTTTCTTAATATCTTTACTCAACACTATCATCTCCATAATAATAATATCACATAATATTAAAAAAAGATATAACTAAATATATAATTTATATTATTTTTTTATATTCTTTCCAAGCCAAAGTCTTGGAAAGTTATTTATAGTCCTATAGGTCTATAAATAATGTATCAACCATACTTACTATATATAAGCAAAGACTAGTGAACTGAAAGCTTATACACTCTTTTTAATTAAATAATATCCAATATAACTAACAAAACCACATATATAAAATATAATACTAACAATCATAAATACACTAACAATTTCGTTAGTAGCCTCTCCTATATTAATAAAAGAAATATTACTCTTAACAACAAACTTAAATAATAAACCAATAATAACAATAAAACTACCAGATATAATAAAAGTATAACAAAGTTTATATAAAACATTAATCTTATCTTTCTCTAGTATAAACAATAAAATAATAAAAATTAAAGTTAAACAAAATAAAATTAACAACTTAACTACCATTAATAAGATTAATGTTTAAATCATAAATATAATCACTTATATCTTCTTTATATATATTACTTTTATTAATAACCTTATTCTTAAGTTCATTATTAATAGAACTATCACTATTAACATCATTAACAATCATATCATAAATATTATCATTGCTAAGTTTATTACCACCTCTTAGTTTATAACCAACAACATTATTAAGAACAATCTTTAAACTATCATTAAGATATTTAGAATCCATTAAAATATCCATTTCCATATCAGTAATATTAAGTTCATTTCTAACATCATAATAAGTATTATTATAATTACCATTATTATCACTAAGTAAATCTCTAATATCAATAGTATTAACAATTCTATCTACACCATTCTCACTAACAACATTAATAATAACAGCATAAGTACCCATAATAGTACTAATACCAATTAAAAGTACTACTAAAACACTAATAATAATATTTCTCTTCATATATATTTCACCATTATTAATATTAACAAAAAAACTAATAAATATTCTCTATTAGTTTTAAAGTAATTATTTTTATCCCACTATGAATGGATTACTCATTGTTCCACTTCCTCCAGTTATAGCATCAGATAACAAAGAAACTACCGGACGGACACAACCATAACCATTAAAGACAGCAACCTTGTCAAGGCGACCACCATTATAGACAATATCTACAGACGAATTATCATTCGCGCCGAACCATGGAGTTAGCGTCCAATAATAGTAAGAAAGGGTATACAAATAATAATAATTATTAGTAATATAACTACTAGTATTATAGTCATAAGCAATCCCTCCTGCATACGCTACTTCATCTGATGTTATTAATGCTACTGGATATGTTAGTTTTCCATTTCCTAGTGTACTATCTGTTGTAAACTTATCATTATCATTTGGACATACTAAACTTGGTGTATGGTCTACCCAATTTCTCTTAAATCCTCCATATGCTGTTACATTAGTTCCATAACCTAAGCCTGTATTAGTATAACCTGTTTTTGTAAATACAGCATTAGATGTACTATCATTTGCTATACTTCTATCATTACAATATATTGCGTCTGCTACATAAGATGAATATCCTTTATCTACTATATTTGTTTTATACCAAGTATCTATTACTCCTTTTATTGTACTATTATTTGT
>USIB01000098.1 GCA_900554615.1 uncultured Mycoplasmatota bacterium
CATTTCTTTGATAAAGATAAATTAGGAGATAAAATAGTAGTAAGAGATGCTTTAGATAAAGAAGAAATTACTACATTGGATGGAAAGATGAGAGTTCTTTCTAGTAATGATATAGTAATAACTGATGGATCAAAACCAGTATGTATAGCAGGTGTTATGGGTGGATTTAATACAGAGGTAGACACCAATACTAAAAATATATTAATAGAAAGTGCAATATTCGATGCTGTTAGTATTAGATATACGGCAAGTACACTTAATTTGAGAAGTGAAGCATCTATTAGATATGGAAAAGGTCTAAATTATGAATATACTAAAAATGCTATAGATAGAGCTTGCTATTTATTAGAAAAGTATGCAAATGCAAAAGTTTTAACAGGAATGGTAGTTCATGATACTTTAGAAAAGAAAGAAAAAGTTGTTAAGTTTAAAGCTTGTGATATAAATAAACTTTTAGGTATTACTATAAGTACGGATGATATGAAAGTAGAACTTGGAAGACTTGATTTTGATTATAAATTAGATGGCGAAGACTTTACTGTTACTATACCAAATAGAAGACTTGATATAGATCCTAATGTAAATGATATAGCTGAGGAAATAGGGAGACTTTATGGTTATCATAATCTAGTTTCAACATTACCTAGTATACCAGTTAAAAAAGGAGAATATATAGGTGATGTAAAATATAGAAAGACTATTTCAAAAAGACTTAGAACTTTAGGTCTTAATGAATGCAAAACATATACATTAACTAGCGCTGATATGGCTAAGTTATTTAAATATGATAATAAAGAACAAATATCTCTACCAAATCCTATGAGTTATGATAAGTCAGTTATAAGAACATCAATATTACCATCATTATTAAATACATATAATTACAATAAAGCTCGTAAAGTAAATGATGTAAATATATATGAAATAAGTAAAACTTATGATAAAAATTATGTAGAAGATACAAAAGTAGCGCTTCTAATGAAAGGTAATTATATAAATAATGTATGGCAAAATAATGTTATAAAAGTAGATTTTTATTTAATAAAAGGAATAATAGAAAATGTATTAGATTATTTAGGATTTAAAAATAGATATACATTCACTGTAGATAGTATACCTAGTATGCATCCTGGTATGAGTGCTTTAATTCTTTTAGATAGAGAACCTATAGGTATTATTGGTAGAATACATCCAGAAGTAGAAAAAGACGAAATATATGTAGCTGAATTTTCTATGACTAAATTACTTTCTAAGAGTATCAAACCAATAAAATATAAAGAAGCTAATAGATATCCAGGTATATCAAAAGATGTAGCATTCGTAGTAGATAAAAATATAACAAATAAAGAAATAGAGGATGTTATAAAAAAATCAGGTGGAAGACTTTTAAATAGTATAGATGTATTTGATATATATACTGGAGATAAAGTTTTAGAGAATGAAAAATCTATAGCTTATAATTTAAAATTTGAAGATTCTACTAGAACTTTAACTGAAGAAGAAGTAATGACTGTATTTAACAAAATTATTTTTGATGTGGAAAGTAAATTGAGTGCTAAAGTAAGAAATGGAGAATAAATACATTGACTACAAGTAAAAAATAATATATAATTTAGATAGTAAAGGATAGTGGTTGTATGAAAAGTACTCTAAACAAAATGAATAAAAATAACGTCTGGGGGGGGGGTATCTAGAAATACAATAACACTATTAGAATATAAAAAACACAAAGACTAGGGAGTAATCTCTAGGTTTCTTTGTATTTTTTTTCATACCTTTACAAAAATAAACCAAAATAAAGAAAGAGGAAATTTATGAAAAAGAAAGGTTTTACGTTAATAGAACTTTTAGCAGTCATCGTAATACTTGCAATCATCGCATTAATAGCAACGCCAATAGTACTAGATATAATAGATGATAGTAAAGAATCTAGTGTAAAGAGAAGTATAGAACTGTATGGAAGTGCAGTAGAGAATGCAGTAGCAAAAGCCCAACTAAATGGACAGGCAATACCAAGTGGAAAATATATAACAGAAGATGGAAAGACATTAACACAAGGAAATACAACAATAAAAGTAGATTATGATGGAGCTAAAACAGTATGTGAAGTAAATATAACAACACAAGGAGAAATATCATTAAAAAGTTGTAAAGTAAATGGAAAAGAAACAGAATATACATATGGAAAAATTGAAGATGCAAATAATAAAACTTATGCAAATGGAGAAGTAGTATATTTTGATGTAACAACAGGTAAGAGTTGTGATAATTATAATGAAGAAAATAGTAAAACAGGATATAATGGAATAAATGGGACAGAAAATCAAAATGGATGTATGAAATTTTATGCATTTAATGATGATGGAAGTGATAAAGTAAATTTAATATTGGATCATAATACAACAGCAACTATAGCATGGAATTCAAGTGGAAGTAATACATCAGGTCCAAAAGAAGTAATAGAACAATTAAAAACAGATACATCATCCTGGGTAGGAACAATAACATCAGAGAATTATTCAATAGATCAATCAGATCAAACAAGTAAAGCAAAATATACAATAGATTATAGTGAGTATAAAGCAAGAATAATTACTGCTAATGAAGTCGCTAAAATCACAGGCAACACAACTTGGGATGAAAAAAACCCAGGTTCAATATTTTATTTTGATACAAACACAACTGATGAAAGTACAACATGCAAAAGTGGCGATACAAGTGGATGTAAATATGGATGGTTATATGATAGAGCAAAGTCAAATTGTACAGACTATGGCTGTTTAAATAATTCAGATCAAACAACAAGTGGATATTGGACAATATCCCCTCTTGCGTCTTCCTCTGTCAGCGCTTGGGGCGTGAACTACGACGGCATTTT
>USIB01000099.1 GCA_900554615.1 uncultured Mycoplasmatota bacterium
TTTGAGTTCCGGTAAAATTTGTTGATAACTAAAAAAAGATGAAGATAATTATAGATTCTTCATCTTTTTGCTTTAAAAATAAGGTAAACAAGTCCAAAATTTAGTATAATTTAATTGTAGTCTAAAATTAGTACTAAACAAAATAATTGGAGGTGTTTACATGAATTATTTTACTACAAATACATATGAAATGAAAAGAGAAATTTCAAATTTTTCAAAAAAAGTGTCAAAAAGATTAACAAAGCCAGAAGAAAAGTTTGTACAAGATATAGAATATGGGATAGCAGCAAGTGGAAGTTGTCTTGTTTCAAATATAGCACGAAGTTTAAATGAAGAAATTAAATTGAAGAATACTATAGAAAGATTATGCGATAATTTAAATTCTTTTGATAATATAAAGGAGGTATATAATAACTATATAAATACTATTGGAGATGTATATGGAAATGAACCAGTTGCTTTATTTGATGATTCTGATATATCTAAAATATATGGAAGAAAATTTGAAGATTTAGATGATGTAATTGATGCATCTAGTTTAGATAAAAAGATTACAAAAGGATATCATGTTTGTGAATCAGTAATTTTAACTGAAAAAGAAAAACAACCAGTAAGTGTATATAGTAAAATATATTCATGCAAAAGCAAAGAATTTAAAAGTATGAATGAATATACAATGAAAAGTATAGATGCAGTAAAAAATGTATTAGGAAGAAAATTTACTGGAGTGTTTGATAGAGGTTATGATGATAATAAAATAATTGACTATATGAATGATAATTATTTTATTATAAGAATGAATGATCGAAGAGTTTTCTTATTTAAAGGAAAAAAGAAAAAGGCATATGAAGAAGCCTTAAAAAGAAAAGGTAAAATAAGAATGACTTTATGGTTTGATGATAATGAAGAACATGAAGTATACGTATCACACACCAAAGTTACATTGCCGCATAATAAGAAAGATTATGAATTAGTATTTTGTTATGGGCTTAGTGAAGAAAGACCATTAATAATTCTTACGAATAAAGAAATACATAATAAAGAAGATGTAATAAAAGTAGTAAGATTGTATTTTTCAAGATGGAGAATAGAAGAATATTTTAGAGCAAAAAAACAAGAATATGAATTTGAGAATATAAGATTAAGAACATTAAAGGGAATAAATAATCTTAATTTATTTTTAACAATACATTTAGGACACATAAATTTATTAGCAGAAGAAGTAAATAAAAAACTGCTAAGTATAAAAATAGTAGAATCAAGTAAATCTTTAAGAGGAAAGATCATAGTATGGATGAGTCAGTTTGCA
Source organism: uncultured Mycoplasmatota bacterium (assembly GCA_900554615.1). Lineage (GTDB taxonomy): Bacteria > Bacillota_I > Bacilli_A > RF39 > UBA660 > CAG-302. The sequence goes on from USIB01000099.1 coordinate 1,310, forward strand.
ATAGGAATAAAAAATATACTAGCATATGCACATACAGGCATTAAAAAGTGGCAAGAAATAGAGATAAGAGAAAAATATAAGCAGCTATGTCTTAAATTATAAATAAATAAATAACCTAAAACTATAAAGATGAACATCTAAAGATGTTCAATATTGGCGTGAAATAAAACTCAGTATTTTCGTGAAAAAATTAGATTTAACAAATAACATTAAATAAATTATTAAAAATGTAATCTGTTTTTTGTAAAAAACCGGAACTCAAATTTAACAAATATTGACACTTAATACATTTTATGTTAAAATATGAAATCAATTAAGGGGGATTTCATATGTCAGAAAAAAAATACTTATTACTATTAAAGAAACAATTACAAAATAAAAGAGTAATTTGTGGATATAATCAAAATGATTTTGGACAAACTGTCATTACGACAGGTTCACCTAGAAAATATAATGATGATAAAATAACTTATGTAAATCAAAAATCAATGAGTGAATACGAATATATTTCAAAACAAATGCAATCTGCAAAGAGAAGATAAAATTATAAGGTGTCAGTAGTATTAAACAATTAATACTACTGACACCTTTTTATATTAAGGAGTTGAAATTTAATGAATGAAGAAAAGAAAATAGCAGGACTTTATATTAGAGTTAGTACTGAAGATCAAGCAAGAGAAGGATTTAGTTTACCGGAACAAGAAAAAAGACTTCGTGCTATGTGCGAATATAAGAATTATGAAATTTATAAAGTTTATAAAGATGCTGGTATAAGTGCTAAAACCGGGAATAAAAGACCTGCATTTGAAGAATTATTACAAGATATTAAAGATAAGAAATGTAATACTATTGTTGTATTAAAACTAGATAGACTTACAAGAAGTGTTTATGATTGGGAAAATATTATTAAATTTTTGAAGAAAATAATGCTTATTTAGATTGTGCTAATGATGATATAAATACTACTAATGCTAATGGAAAAATGATTTCAAGAATACTAATGAGTGTATTTCAACAAGAAATAGAAAGAACAAGTGAAAGGACGAAAGTTGGATTATCTGGAGCAATTAAAGCAGGACATATTCCAGCAAGAGAACCACTAGGTTATAAACATGTGGATAGATTATTAGTACCAGATCCACTTACTAAAGATATTATTATTAGGATATTTAATTTATATTTTGAAGGTTGTACTTATGTTAAAATAGCAAAAATTTATAACGAGGAAAAAGTACTAGGTAAAACTAATTGGGGAGATACAACTATTTTAAAAATAATATCTAACAAAATTTATAAAGGTGATTATGTATCTGGTAAAAGAAGTGGTAATTCAGTTTATTATGAAAATGTAGTTGAACCATTAGTAAGTAAAGAACTATGGGAAAATTGCCAAGTACAAAAGAAAAAAAACTCTAGAAATTATATGAGAACTCAAACTTATCTTTTCTTACAAAAATTAAAATGTCCTAAATGTGGAAAAATACTTGCAGGTGGAGCAACTCATAAAGTTAAAAATGATAAATGGTATTTCTATTATAGATGTGAAGATTGTAAAAATAATATTAAAGA
>USIB01000100.1 GCA_900554615.1 uncultured Mycoplasmatota bacterium
GTTTTTATTTCTATAATAGAAAAGAAATAAAAGATTTATTATGTTATTTAAGACTTATAAATAATCCTAAAGATGATGTAAGTTTAACAAGAGTTATCAATGTTCCAAAAAGAGGAATAGGAGAAAAAACAATAGCTACTATTGCAACTATAGCAGATTCTGAAAACATATCAATGTTTGATGCAATATCTCAAGGAAAAGAACAAGGATTTAAAAATTTAATATTAAGCCTAAAAGAAAAAAGTGAAAATCTATCATTAACAGAATTAGTAGATTTAGTTTTAGAAAAAAGTGGTATGAAGCAAGAATTAGAATCAGAAAAAACGCTAGATAACGAAATAAGATTAGAAAACCTAGAAGAATTTAAATCTATAACAAAAAATTACGAAGAAGAATTTGGAGTAATATCATTAGATGATTTCTTAAATGAAATTTCATTAGTATCAGATGTATCAGAGCATACAGAAGAACAAAATAGAGTTAGTTTAATGACAGTTCATGCAGTAAAAGGGCTAGAATTTGATGATGTATTTGTAGTAGGAATGGAAGAAGGAATATTCCCACATTATAATGCAATAAACGATGGTAGCGCTCAAGCAATTGAAGAAGAAAGAAGATTATGCTATGTTGCAATTACCAGAGCAAAGAAAAAGTTATGGCTTTTAAACTGTAAAAGAAGAATGCTATTTGGTCAATTACAAATAAATCCACCAAGTAGATTTGCAAACGAAATAGATGAACAATATATAGAAAAAGAAAATAACAAAACAGGAATAATAAATAAAATATCGAATTTTTCAAAAGATAAAATGTTTAATAAAACAAATGTTGATTATGCTGTAGGAGAACAAATCAAACACACAGAATACGGAATTGGAGTAGTATTAGCAGTAGATAAGTCAATAATGACAGTAGCTTTTCCTCATCCAATAGGTACAAAAAAATTAATGAAAAACCACAAAAGTATATCTAAAATAGACATTTGTTAGAAAAAAACAAAAAAAATTTCAATTTAGGGGTTCAAATTTCTAAAATATATGATATAATATTAAAGAAATTTGAGTTTCATGTCTCCTTAGCTCAGTTGGTAGAGCAACTGACTCTTAATCAGTGGGTCTGGGGTTCGAGCCCCCAAGGGGACACCATTTTTATTTAAAAAGTATAAAAAAATACTTGTCAACCTAGAAACTTTATGTTATAATGTAAAGGCAAGACGAAAAACGGACTTGTAGCTCAGGTGGTTAGAGCGCATGCCTGATAAGCATGAGGTCGATGGTTCAAGTCCATCCAGGTCCACCATATATGGCCAGTTGGTGAAGCGGCTTAACACACTGCCCTTTCACGGCAGCATTCATGGATTCGAATTCCATACTGGTCACCAATTTTAATAGTAAAAACCCTTGATAACTCAAGAGTTTTTTTATTTTTCTTTAAATAAACTAGAAATAAATATACCAATAAACATAAAAACAATCCCAATAAGAACATCTAAAAGACTAACCTTATCCTTAAATACCTGAATAACAAGAAGAACCGTACTAGAAACAAGAACACCAAGTATAAATGCATACATCTTATCATTATACTTTCTAAATAAATAATCTACTAACTTAACAAATAAAAGAATAAATAATATAATACCAATAATAAAAGGAAAAATAATTTTAAAATTAGTAAGATTACCTATAGAATAAACAATAGAATCATAAGTACCAACAATCATAAGAAGAGCAGTTCCACTAACTCCAGGTACAATAGTACCAATAGCCTCTATTCCACCAGAAAAAAAATAAATAACAGTATCAATAAAATTATTTCTAAGAACATAACTATTATTAATATTAAAAACAGAAATCAGAAAAAACAAAGAAAAACTAACAACACTAATAAAATAATCCTTTTTCTTAACCTTATTTATAACAAAGGGAAAACCACCTATAATTAATCCTACAAAGAAAAGCATAGTAATAGAATAATATTTATTTAAACACATACTAATAATTTTACTAAATAAAATAATAGATAAAACAATACCTACCCCAATAGGAAATAAATATCTAATCCCCTCTTTAATATTACTTTTAAAATTACAAATATAAAAAATAGATTTATCATAAACACCCATAATAGTAGCAAGCATTGCTCCACTTACTCCAGGAATAATCTTACCAATACCAATAATAAAGCCCTTAACAAAATTAATCATTAATGAATCTCTTTACATACACCAGGATCAGGTTTATAAAAACAATGATTCTTATATTTACCAGCAAAATCCTGCCCCCACCAAGTACTAGAACAACTAACTCCTGCCTTAGGAGCATAAAACCATAGTGCGTTAGTAGCGGGATAATAATATTCACCTCTTATAACCCTTTCAGCAAGTTCACTCTCTTTAGCAGTAGGATTACCATAAAACAAAGAACTACTAGTTCCCAAAAAACCACCTGGACTCTGATAAACCATATCCGATATAGACCTAATATCCTTAAAAGTAAGACAATCTGCAAGTACTCTATTAATACCAACATTCCCAACCATAAGCATCCCAAGATTTCCTTCACCTACTGCTTCAGCCCTCATAAGCCTAGCAAGTAGTTCCTTCTCTTTAGTAGTATATTTAACAATCATAACATCACCACTAAAGTATATGATAAAATAAAAAAATATATACAAAAACAAAACCCACTTAAATTATAAGGGCTCTACAACATTTGGTGGGGAGTAAAAATCGTGTAAACCATTATTAGATAAGGCAAAAACAGGCATTTTTAATATTCATTTTTAAATACCTGTTTTTTTACTGCTAATATAACCTGTTTTTTAATTTTTTTATAAATCCCAT
>USIB01000101.1 GCA_900554615.1 uncultured Mycoplasmatota bacterium
TATTCTTTTATGTAGATAATCAGGCTAGTACTGTTATTGATAGTGCTGCTGAAGTTCTTAGAAATCAACCAGTAGAGGCTACTTATAATAAAGAAGCATATGTTATTGAGGGTATACCTGAGGTTGCTGATGTTACTTTGATTGGTAGAACTGTTGATTTATATCTTGCTAAACAGTTATCTAAGGGTAAGGTTGGGGTTGATTTATCTAACTTGAAAGAGGGAACACATAAGGTAGAACTTAATTATGAGAACTCTATTAATTCTGTTACTTATAATTTAAATCCTTCTTCTATTACTGTTAATGTATATCCTAAGGTATCTCAGACTAAGACTGTTACTGTTGATATTATTAATAAAGATAAACTTGATAGTAGACTTTCTATTCAGTCTGTTACTGTTGATAAGGAAGAGGTTATTATTAAGGGTACTGATGATGCTAAATCTATTCATAATATTGATAAGGTTGCTACTGTTAAGGCACTTGTTGATATTGGTAGTATAGTAGAGCCTAAGGCTGGTGTTAATACTATTGATAAGGTTAAGTTAGTTGCTTATGATAAGTATGGTAATGTTGTTGATGTAGAGATTGTTCCAGAGGTTGTTACTGCTACTGTTAATATCGAGTCTTATAGTGGTAGTGCTAAACTTAAGGTTATTCCTAAGAATATTGATAAGATTGCTTTTGGTAAGGCTATTAGTTCAATTACTACTTCAGTTAATTCTATTAATATATATGGTGAACAAGATATTGTTAATAAATATAGTGAAAGTTATATTCCTATTGAAGTTGATGTAGCAGGTCTTTCGGATAATAAGAGTTTTACTGTTGTTGTACCTAAACCTGATGGTATTAGAGAAGTATCTGAAAAGACTATTATTGTTAAGATTAGTTTAGGTAAAGAGGAATCTAAAGAGATTGATGATATTAAGATTGACGCTATTAATTTAGGACCTAACTTGAAGGCTGGTGCTATTGGTGAGAACTCTTCTAAGACAACGGTTATTGTTAAGGGTACTAAAGAAGTTCTTGATTCTATTGATGGTACTACGATTAAGGCTGTTGTTGATTTATCTGGTCTTGGTGAGGGAGAACATACTGTTAATGTTACTGTTACTGGAGAAGAGGTTAGAGCAAATTATTTTGCTAAGACTACTAAGATTAAGGTTAGAATATCTAAGAGTTAGTATCTAGTTTTGACTAGTTTTGTCGAATGTAATGAAATTATTCTTACTTTGTGGTATTCTTTTGATAAAGGAGGATACGATGATGGTTGGGTATGTGTTAGTGGAGGATATATTTGATGAGATGAGTCAGAATATTAGTTATATTAAACTTAATAGTTATTTAAAAGAAAGAGAGAAATAATCTTTCTTTTCTTTTGATTTTGTTGTATAATTTATTTATATGAGGTAGGTGTTTATATATGGGAAGAAAAAAGAAACCTGAAAGTACTGAGGGTAAGTTGGAGAAGATATCTAATAATGATAGTTCTTTTAAGAGATATAATGTATCTGAGGGATTTTATTATATTCTTGGATTTGTTTTGTCTTTAGTTCTTATTTTTGCTACTGATGAACTTCTTAGTACTATTAATTATTTGTTTGTTGTTATTTTTTCTATTATTGCTATTATTAAGATTATTAATTTTATTATTGATAAAGAATATTTAAAGAAGAATTATTCTAATATGATTGTTGGTATTATGTGTTTATGGCTTAGTTTGTTTACTTTTAAGTATGGTCAGGCTTTGTTTTTGGAATTATTTCCTGTTATTATTTCTTTATTGTTATTTTTAATGGCTATTAGTAGTATTATTAAGTATTTTGATAAGGGTGTTAATACTAATTTGATTATTGGGGTTGTTTCTATTATTTTTGGTGTTACTCTTATCTTTGTTGCTAAGAGTATGATGTATATATTCTTTAAGATTATTGGTATATATATATTTATTATGGTTATTCTTGATTTTATTGATTATAAGAAGAGTAATAATAAAGAGGTTTAGTTATTTATTTCCTCTCAAATCTATGGTTTTGAGAGGTGTAAGGGAGCCAGTAATGTCTCCCTTACAAACTTTTTGGGTATTGTATTTATATTAATTTTGTGTTAATGCAATGATGTTATTAATAATACTGATTTGACATTATTACAAAACTATATTAGTAATTCTACAGATAGTCCTATATATGTATAACATCTTAATAATTATGAAGAGAGTACTAGATACTTTCTTTTTACTTTGAGTGGTATAAGTTAGAAAGTTTACACTGTGAATATGATATCTTATTGTATTCCTATATAGACTATGGAATAGGCTATATAGGACAGAAAAAGACCTTGGCTTTTTCTGGAAGGTAATATTTTTAATAAAATTATTAAAAAATATATTCAAATGTTTGTTTTTGTGGTATAATTATGACTTGTGAGAAAAAGAAGGTGTATTTTATGAAAATTAGAAATGTTGCTATTATAGCACATGTAGACCATGGTAAAACTACTTTAGTAGACCAATTACTTAAGAAATCTGGTACTTTTAGAGAAAATGAAGAAGTTGCTACTAGAGCAATGGATTCAAATGATATAGAAAGGGAAAGAGGTATTACTATACTTGCTAAGACTACTTCTATTCACTATAATGGATATAAGATTAATATTCTTGATACTCCAGGACATGCTGATTTTGGTGGTGAAGTAGA
>USIB01000102.1 GCA_900554615.1 uncultured Mycoplasmatota bacterium
CTTATATTATAATATTTTACAAAAGATTTACTTCACACCAGATTTTATTGAACCCTTGAAATAATAGTACTTATTTTTAATATTTATGATATAATATTTTTGATTAAGACAAAGTAGGTGAAGTATGAGTAAAATATCTAATGCATTTTTAATGATAAAGTTATTATCGAATGGTAGAGTATATTCTGTTAAAGAACTTAGTATGGAACTTGGGGTAACAGAGAGAATGGTAAGGTATTATAAAGAGCAATTAGAGATGGCTGGTTATATTATAGAATCTTTTAAAGGTCCAGGTGGTGGATATTACATAAATAAAAATGATATTATGAATATAGATTATTTTAATAAATATGATTTGGAAGTATTAGATAGAGCAGAAGACAAATTAAAAAATATTAGTGATAATAAATTAATTAGTGATTTTAATAAGTTAAATAAAAAATTACATTCTATTTATAATACTAATAAGATATTATCAGAATATAAAAATGTTGATGTAACAGTAAATAAAAATGATGAGAAAATTAATATTATTGATAAATGTATTAAAGATAAAAAAAGTTTATTAATAGATTATTTAGGTACATCAGGTAAGATAGTTAAAAGAGAAATTATCCCTATAAATATGTTTGAATTTGAAGATAATACTTATGTTCTTGCTTTTTGTAAACTTAGAGGATCTATCAGACATTTTACTTTAAGTAAGATACTTAATATAAAAGAAATATAATAGATACATAATATTTCCTATATTTATATAATAATGACGATATATTTCCTTTAATACTATTATAATAATTTTGAGGAGTGATAAAATGGATATGAAAGAAAAGGCAAAATTATTTGCTATTAAGGCCCATAAAGGTCAAATAAGAAAGTCTGATAAAGAAAAACCAATGATTATTCATCCTATAAATGTTGCTAATATTTTGAGTGAATATGGATACGATGATAATGTAGTAGCGGCTGCCTATCTTCATGATGTTATTGAAGACACTAAATATACTAAAGAAGACTTATTAAAAGAATTTAATGAGGATATCGTATCATTAGTACTTGGAGCAACAGAAGAAGATAAAAGTTTAAGTTGGGAAGAGAGAAAGACTATTACTATAGATAAGGTTAAAGATTTAGATTTAAGACATAAGGTAGTAGTATGTGCAGATAAGATAAGTAATTTAGAGGATATGAGAATTATCTTTGAGGTTAATGGTAAGAGGGATTTTTCGGCATTTAAGAGAGGCTTTGATAAACAAAAGTGGTATTATAAGGAAGTATATAATAGTTTAATATATGATGAGAATAAAGACTATGTTATGTTTAGTAGATTAAAATTACTTATTGATGATATTTTTTATGATAATAAACATGATGAACTTGAAAGAAAGATATTTGAAGGACGAGAAGATGAATATAATAAATTAATTAGATTACATTATAGAAAACAAGAGATATATAAAATGATTAGTGTACTTGATAAGAATAAACCATATGTTATAGAGTTTACTGGTACTCCAAGAACTGGTAAGACTACTCTTATGAATAATTTATATGATTTTTTTAAGAAGGGTGGTTTTACTACTAGTACACTAGAAGAGTTTACTACTTCACAAAGATATAAGAAAGAAATATATCCTAGATTAAAGAATGAATATAAGAGTGTTATAAATACTGAGATTCCTAAATATGTTTTAGAAAATTTAAATATGGCGATTGATAAAAATAATGATATTATATTGATTGATAGGTCTCTTTTTGATAGAATGATATGGATGGATAGACTATATAATAAAAATGGTGTAACTGAAAGAGAATATAATGATTATATAGATAAATATACTAAAATAATTAATGATAAGATTGATATTGTAATAGGATTATATATTGATAGTTTAACTTCATTAAGAAGAGACTATACCGCTAACGCATCGCTTGAGAAGAGAACTTTCTTAAGTGAAGATAATATTAATGAGTATAATAATTCACTTATGAATATGAAGAAGTTATCTAATAAAGAAAATATTAATTTTTATTTATTTGATACTACTGATAAAAGTGAAAGAGATATTTCTTTTGAAATACTTGATACAATACTTACTGATATGAGAAAGAAGTATATTAAATTGTTAAATGATGAATTTAATAACTAAAGAAATGTTTATGATGAAGACACGGGTGGCTTCATCATACCACGGAAGACTATAGGCTGAAGTGGAAAGAAAGGAAAATTATGAAAGAAATAATAGATGGAAAAAACAATAAAATAATAGGTAATATCAATTTAGATAACTCTAAAGTAAAATTTACAGGTAGTAATAATATTTTATATATCAATGATGAAATAACACTAGTAAATTCAAGCATAGATTTTAGAGGAGATAACTCTCTTGTATATTTATGTAAAACAGCAGAAAAAATAACTGTAGATATCAAGCTATATAACAATTCTACCATCTACTTTGGAAAGAATATTTGGATAAATAAAGGAGTTAAAATAGTTATATCAGAACAAACTAATTTATTCCTAGGTAATAATTGTATGATAGCTCCTGAATGCT
>USIB01000103.1 GCA_900554615.1 uncultured Mycoplasmatota bacterium
ATGGATATTTTTATTCTCACGAGTATACTGATACTATTGTCATACTTTTTGTAGTTTTTATAAATGCTATTGTTGGATTTATACAAGAAGAAAAAGCTGCTTTAGTATTAAGAGATTTAAAGAAATATGAAACCAGCACTTGTAAAGTTAAAAGAGATGATAAAATAATAGTAATAAACACTAAAGAATTAGTTCCAGGAGATATAATATATTTAGAATCCGGAGAAACTGTTCCTGCTGATATTAGAATACTTTCATGTGAAAGTTTAAAAGTAGATGAATCAGCGCTAACTGGAGAAAGTGTTCCAGTTCAAAAAAGTTCAGATGTTTTAAAAAATAACTTAATTCTTCAAGAACAAAAAAATATGTTATTTTTAGGAACAAGCATTACTAATGGAAAAGGTACTGGTATAGTTGTAAGTACAGGAAAAAATACTGAGATAGGTAAGATTGCATTATCACTAAATGAAATTGATAGAATAGAAACACCATTACAATTAAAAATAAAAGAACTTTCTAAAAAAATTACATTTATAGTATTTATTATTTTAATTTTTATATTTATTTTAGCTTTAATTAATAAATACACAATACTTGAAATTATAATGCTATGCTCATCACTCGCAGTGGCTGCTATTCCAGAGGGGTTGCCAACTGTAATTACAATAACATTATCCGTTGGAATATCTAATTTAGCAAAGAAGAAAACAGTAGTAAAACAAATGCAAGCTGTAGAAACACTTGGAGCAATAGATATTATTTGTTCTGATAAGACAGGTACTATAACGCAAAATAAAATGACTGTTAAAGAAGAATATGTAATAGATGAGAATATGCTTAATTATATATGTGCTCTTTGTAATGATGGCCTTATTTATGAAGATAAATATGTAGGTGATCCTACAGAAACTTGTTTATATGAATATCTATATAATAAAAAAATTGATTCTCTTAAATTGAGAAAAAAATGTGAGAGAATATTAGATATACCTTTTGATAGTGATAGAAAGATGTTTACTACTTTAAATAAAATTGATAATGATGTATATATATTATGCAAAGGTAGTATGGATTCTTTAATTGAAAAAGTAAATCTATCTAAGATTGAAAAACAACAAATTTTAGATAAAGTTAAGAATTTTTCTAAAAATGCTTTAAGAATTTTAGGGTTTGCTTATAAAAAGTTAGATTATATACCAAAAGATATTAAAGAATTAGAAAAAGAGGAAAATGATTTATCTTTTGCTGGTATTTTAGGAATAATAGATCCACCAAGAGAAAGTGTTAAAAAAAGTGTCATTTTATGCAAAAATGCTGGTATTAGACCAATAATGATTACAGGAGATTCTATAGATACTGCAACTGCTATTGCAAAAAATGTTGGAATTATAGATAATGATAATGAAGCAATACTTGGAAGTGAACTTGATAAATATAATGATGAAGAACTAAAAAATATCGTTAAAAGGTATTCTGTGTATGCAAGAGTAAATCCAGTTCATAAAGAAAGAATTGTTTTTGCACTTCAAAATAGTGGAAAAATTGTAGCAATGACTGGAGATGGAGTAAATGATGCTCCTGCTATTAAAGATGCTCATGTTGGTATTGGAATGGGTATTACTGGTACTGATGTTACAAAGTCTGCATCAGACATAGTCTTGATGGACGATTCTTTTTCAACAATAGTTGTAGCAGTTGAAGAAGGAAGAAGAATATATAATAACATTAGAAATAATATTGTATTTTCATTATCAAGTAATTTTGCTGAAATATTTACTATTATTATAGGACTACTTACTAAAACAACAATTTTATTACCAATTTATATTTTATTTATTGATTTGGTAACTGATTCTATTCCTAGTATATGTTTATCTTTTGAAAAGAGTGAAGATAGCATAATGAATAAAAAACCAAGAGGCATTAATAAACCATTATTTACACCATTTATAAAATCATGTATCGCATCTTCAGCTATCATTGAAACTATATTTGTAGTTCTCACTTACTTTATTAGTTTAAAAATGTATGGGCAAGAAACAGCTATGTCTTTAGCACTTCTTTCAATGGTAGTACAGGAGATAGTTTATTCTATATCTTGTAGAAACTTGAAAGAGTCAGTTGTTAAACAGGGATTATTTTCTAATAAAGCAATGAATTACGGAATACTATTGATACTTTTAATTGAACTCATAGTGTTTGTTACACCTATTGGTAAATTAATAAGTATAACATCAATAGATATTAGTTTGATATTAATAGTATTCTTAATAAACTTTATGGCAATATTTATTTACGAATTAATTAAGCCATTTTTAGTAAAATGGTTTAAAGATTAGAATACATAAAATTGTAAGTATGCTTTTGAAGTTATAATTACTACTTATCTTTATAAATAGTAATTTGAAAGTGAACTAATAGTATGTTTAATATTAGATAAAA
>USIB01000104.1 GCA_900554615.1 uncultured Mycoplasmatota bacterium
AAGTATTTTTTACTTTTTCAAATGTTTCTATATTATGTTCATATAAGTCTAATATATTAGTCATTATATCACCTACTTTCTTTTTCTATCTTTAATTTGATATTTATTTATTAATTCTTCAAGTGTTACTTTATATCTTATTTCCATATTCATATTACTCATGTTATAGATTGGATTTAATTCGCCATTACTAGTTACTGATATATTGTTATCTATAAGATACATTGTCTTTACATACAATTCTTGATACGATATATTTTCTACTTCTTCGTATGGTATTTTGTATTTTTCGCATAGTTTATGTTTCTTGTCTTTATATTTTCTTATACTCCATACCATACCTATTTTATCTAGTAATTTTACTCTTTCCTTACTTAGTTTTCCATCTTTATGGGCTCGTCTTTGATTGGGAATCCAAAATCCAAGTTTATAACCTTTTTCATCAAAAGTTATTCCATCTAGTGTTTTAAAACTTTGTGATATTTCTAGATTGTTATTTTTTTCAAAATATGCCTTTGCTAATTTGTAATATTCTTCCCACTCTATAACATTTATTTTATTTTTAATACGTATTCCTATTTTATCTAATAGCTCTTTTCGTTCCTTATTTAATTTACCACTCTTGTAATTTTGTCTTTGATTACTAATCCACATTCCTAGATTATAACCATTTTCATCATAGTTTATTCCATCTTGTGTTTTAAAACTTTTTGATATTTCTAAATTGTTATATTTGTTATAGTAGACTTTGGCTAATTTATAGTATTCTTCCCAACCTATTATATTATTTTTATTTTCAAAACGCATACCTATTTTTTCTAATAGTTTTATTTTCTCTTTACTCAATTTACCACTCTTATAGGTTTGCCTTTGAGTATAAATCCATACTCCTAGATTATAACCATTTTTATCATAAGTTGTTCCATCTAGTGTTTTAAAACTTTGTGATATTTCTAAATTGTTATTTTTGTTAAAGTAAGTTTCTGCTAAACTATAATTTTTCAACCATTCTTTTTCATATCTATTTAAAGAAAAGTACATTCCTATTTTTTCTAACAATTCTATTCTCTCTTTACTCAATTTACCACTCTTATAGGTTTGCCTTTGAGTAGTAATCCACCCTCCTAGATTATAGCCATTTTCATCATAATTTATCCCATCTAGTGTTTTAAAACTTCGCGGTATTTCTAGATTGTTATTTTTGTTATAGTATGCCTTTGCTAATTTGTAATATTCTTCCCAACCTATTTTATTTATTTTATTTTCAAAACGCATTCCTATTTTTTCTAATAGTTCTATTTTCCCTTTACTTAATTTCCTATTTTTATAGACTTGTCTTTGAAAACCAATCCATCTTCCTAGATTATAACCATTTTCATCACAAGTTATTCCATCTAGTGTTTTAAAACTTCGCGGTATTTCTAGATTGTTATTTTTGTTAAAGTAGGCTTCTGCTAATTTATAATATTCTTCCCACTCTATTTTATTTAGTTTGTTTTCGAAACGCATTCCTATTTTATCTAGTAGTTCTATTTTATCTTGACTTAATTTACCGCTCTTATAAGCTTGTCTTTGAGTATTAATCCATACTCCCAGACTATAACCATTTTCATTATAATCTATTCCATCTAGTGTTTTAAAACTAAATGGTATTTCTAAGTTGTTATTTTTGTTATAATATACTGTAGCTAAATTATACATTAAGTTCCAATTATTTGGTCTTAATCTGTCTCTTACATATCTTAGGATTTCAAATAAATCTTTATTCTCTATTTCAATATCAAAGTTTACATCTCTTATTTTTATTTTTCTTTTACTATGACCTAGAGATTTTTGAACTTCTTTTACTCTATCTTTTAGATTATCTTGTAACTCTTCAATAAAATCGATGTTGTTGGTTAAATCTATTATAATTGGTGATAATAATCTCTCTATTATTTCATCTTTTGTTATATTTTCTTTTAACTCTATATCTTCTTCTTTGGCTATTTTTATTAGTTCTTCTCTTGATAATGTTTCATAATAATCGTATTGTTCTTTTGTTCTTCCTTTTACTGATAGAGCTCGTCCTATTTGCTCGAAATATACTATATCTGATGATGTTGCTCTACCTAATATTACTCCATCTATGTCTGGGGCATGTACTCCTTCATTGTATTGATTTATGGCAAACATTATTCTTAATTTCTTCTTTGTGCTATTTCCATCTAGGTCTTTATCATTATAAAATGCTTCTCTATTTTTTTTGCCTTCTTTTTTATCTTTATTAGTTGTCTTATAAAATATGACATCATAGTCTTTAAACCATTCTTTTACTTCTTC
>USIB01000105.1 GCA_900554615.1 uncultured Mycoplasmatota bacterium
ACCTATAAAGAGGATTGGCTTTTTTATTTTGTCCTCTTTATAGGTTACATTTTATAATGATTAATAATTTTATCTTTCATATTTAAACTCATAACAATTCTATATTTAGGAGAACTAATACTAAAAATATTATATTTATATATCCTATAATTATTCCCTTCAATAATACTTTTAATATCATAAATATTCTCCATCTTATTCTTTTCAAAGTTATATATATTTCTCTTATTCTTAGTATTAATACTAACTTCATTCTCATAAATATCTAGTATATCACTAACTTTTACTTTCACTTTTAATCCACCCATATATCATTTTAGTTATTTTAAGTAAATCCCTATTCATTTTATTACAAGACTTATCATTAATATATTTATTCTTTAAACATCTCTCCAAATAAAAATCAATCATACTAATATTACTTAAAATCTCTTTATAATATTCTTCCTTTTTCTCAGAATTATAATTACATTTATATACCAAATATAAAACATCATAAGAAGTATTATATAACCTATCCTTAATAACTCTATCCCTATTAGGAATATTAATAACAATATCATCTAAATTAAATATAAACATCTTCATATTTTTAACAATAGCAAAATCATTCATATATTTTCCTCAATCAAATCAAGTAACTTAACAATATCTTCATATTCTTTAGAATTAATAATATCCATAATATTATTAATTCTATTATCCAAACTAATTTTATTATTACCTTTATCCAAATAATACTTATACTTATTCTTCTTACCAAAAATCTTTTTCTCGACTTCCGTCATATTATCTTTAATAACATAATTAATAGAATTATTCTCTAGTACATTAGTAACCTTACTAATAGCACTAATAGGAAAACCTACTCTACCATTTTTAATTTTATAATCAAAAAAATAAAACAAAATAATAGCACTATCATCAAAACAAACATAAAACCCACCTACTTTTCTAAGTAAAACACAATTATTCATTTTAAACATATACTCCTTTTTATTCCTAACAATATATCACTAATATAAGCAATATATAAATATTTATAATAATTATTAACCTCGTAACTATCAGTACCAATAATCTCCAAATCATCTAAAATAATAAAATTAATTTTTAATTTCCTAAGTATAGATAACTTATCATTGAACTTAATATAATCAAGTATCTTCTTATCACCATCATAAGAATAATAATTATTACCTCTCTTAATTAATACTAAATAATTCTTAAAATAATCTTTAGTAAATAAATACCTATTTCTCATACTCATAAATAAACCCTCCAATAAAATAAGTACTAGTATAAAGCACAAAGAAAACAATCCAATATTTGGAAAATCTCTTATAAAAGTCTATACTAGTACTTTTAGAAATATATTATTAATACCTGCAAGCTCATATTAACATCCAAAATAATTTTGAATCAATATGCTTTATATTATTGTTATCATCATAAGCATTTTGCTTATGATGATAACTAAACCGTTATAGAGCCAGGCTTGCCCGTAGACAAAATCCATCTATAACCTCCATTTAGAGATAAATCTCTAGGATACTTCTGTCCTTTAAAACTCTGTCATACTAAGCCTTGACCTAGTAGAAGCCCGCTACTTAAAGGGCTGGCGCGACCCCATTCGCATTGTAAGTGTTGCTGTTGTTGACATTGCCGCTGCTATTGACATTCCACGCATTGTTGGCGTTGCCCGAGTTAGGGGTACTGAATACTATTTGAAGTTACCCTATATTAAACATCTAAAAGATGTTAATACCAATTTTAATTTCCCGCCTAAAGGCGGTATTCTGCCCATTCCGACTCCACATCTTCCTTTATGCTTGTCTATCTTTCTACCGCACTAGATAGTATGCATGAAGAATCGCTTCGCCTTTGGCTCGCTCACCTGGCCCCCTTCAGACCAAGCCTGAACGGAGGCCTTTTTTTGTCACGTTTAGCCTACCGTCTTTTATTATCAGTCTGCCTGCGTTTTTACGCAGACAACTGATATGGTGCTGAACTTGAGCCATCCCCCGACTTGATTTCTAGTTCAGAGTTCAGATAAAGGACTGGGCCCGCACCAAGCGCATAGTAAGTGTAGTTGCCGTAGTAGACATAGCCGCTGCTAAGGACACTCCACGCATTGCTGGAGTAGCCCGAGCGAGGGGTTAATAACCATCCAACATTGCCACCATTATTTGTAATAATATTTTTCATCCAATTATTTGCTGTACATGTTGCAT
>USIB01000106.1 GCA_900554615.1 uncultured Mycoplasmatota bacterium
GATTACCACTATATAAATTTTGAAGTGTCCCACTTGTAGCATACGGGCTTCTTTCTGCTTTATGCAAATTTTCTGTTGTTATTGTTTGATAATAATAATTACTTGATGAAGTAATATTTGCTCCACCTAAATGCCATTTTGCATTTGCTATTGCACTAGATAGTTTACTATTTACATTAGCTGTGCCTAATAAAGTAGTCAAATATGTTCCATTTAATTCTGTTTTTAATGATGCACTGCTCCAATTATTCTTTCCATTTGAATCCCAATACTTTCCACTTGTTCCTCCATAGTTATTTGTATCTATTATTTTAAGTAACTTTTTTGTACCACTGCTATTTGTTCCATCATTAGAGTATTCTTCATCAAATAAGCCTATTATTCTAAATAATAATGATGATGAAGAACAAGCACCACTTGTTTTATTATCTAAGCATATATAATTATTTGGATCTGCTCCTTCATATCTTATACCATTTTCAGGAAATATATCTGTATTATTTGCTGCAAAGACTGTATCAAAAGATTTACCAGAAGAAGTATCCTCTGTAGAATTGCCTCCTACGACTGTGTAAACATCATTATATGTTCCACTGCCCGATAACTTGACTTTAGAAGATAGAGAAACAACAGGGCGAGCGCCAAATGTATAAGACACATTATAATAGTCAAAAAAACCTGAAGAATATACATAGAACTCACTAGCAAAAAAAGTAGAACCAGAACTATCGAAACTAGAAGGCGACCCTACCCAATAATTTTGATTTGTGTACAAATAATATGATGTATTATTTGTACTATATACTCCCCCTGCCATTGCTACTTCATCCGCTGTTATTAATCCTACTGGGTAATCTAATGTTTTATTTCCAATACTGCTTGTATTTACTGTGAATTTATCACTTGCTGTTGGACAAGTTAATTTTGGACTTTTATTTGTTACTAATCTTACATATGCCCCGTAGTAATATGTTGTCCATGTACTACTCATACTTCCACTTATTTCTCCAGGTGTTCCACTACTACTTGTTGTAGCACTTCTATCATTGCAAAATATTTGATCTGCTACTAAACTTTTTGTTGTCGCATCTGTTTCTAATGTTGTTGTTTTATACCAATTATCTATTGCTGTTTTTATTGTACTTGGTGTACCATTACCATGTTGCTGACCTTGTGTAAACATATATCCCACATATGATGGATTATTATTACTACTATAAAATTGATATGTTGTCGCATTGATTTGTGTTCCTGTTCCTGTCATTACTGTTGCTGTACCACTTTCTGGTTTTGATGTTCCAGAGTATACCATTCTTATTGAACCATCGCCATTTATTCTGATTATTCTCCAGTAAATATCTTTAGTTCCTTCTTTTCCAAATTTTACCCAGTTATTATTTACTGCACCCCTAAAATAGTATGATTTCATTCCAGTTGTTGAGGTATAATCATCATTTGCAGAAAACATTCCTTCATTTGTTGTGGCAACTACAGAAAAATCAGGTGTAGTTGAGGTTGTTTTACCTTCAATATATGCTTTTGCCCCATCTACTGTTGTTGCTCCATTTCCATTATCCAAAAGGATTTTTTCATATCCTTTTGGTTCAGAATCATAATCAAAATATAAATAACAGCTATCAGTTCCTATAAATAAAAAACTAACCTTACCTAAAGAGCTATCATAATTACCTATTTTACCATTATTTTTGCAATAACTTTTATCTCTATTTAATACATAATTTCCTTTAGGTATATCTTTTGAATTTGATTTAGTATAATCAGTAGCACCATCTTCTTTAATCATGATTGCTAAATTATTTAGTTTTTTCCTTTTTGTTTTATTTACCTTATTTTTATTTTGATAAATATTATTTACTAAAAATATACCTCCGATTAATACTATCAATGTTGCTAAAATAATTATAGTTTTTTTATTTTTCATAATCCTCTCCAATCCCTTATAAATACTGAGATGTTCTTTCATAAATTATATACTTTTAAGAAAGAGAACCCTTGTATTTACCTTATATCTA